>NZ_QAJS01000007.1:0-168117 GCF_003852595.1 Aquitalea sp. FJL05 | reverse complement strand
AGCAGCCCCTTCCAGACCAACATCACCGCCCAGCGCCGTGGTATTCCGCTTACCCCGGCTTACGGCCACAGCGCCCAGGCCAAGCCCACCTCCAAAGGGGTGCAGACTGCCACCGTGGTCGGCCCCGCAGGCGAAGAAGTGCATACCGACGAACTGGGCCGCATCAAGGTGCAGTTCCACTGGCAGCGGCCGGACGAACACCCCAGCATCGGCGCCAAGCTCGACGACACCTCCTCCTGCTGGCTGCGTGTGGCCATGCCCAGCGCCGGCGCTGGCTGGGGTCACCAGTTCATCCCGCGCATCGGCCAGGAAGTGCTGGTCGACTTCATCGAAGGCGATATCGACCGCCCGGTGATTGTCGGCGTGCTGTACAACGGCAGCCACGCCACCCCGGCCTTCAGCGGCGCGGGAGCCTTGCCGGCCAACAAGACCCTGTCCGGCATCAAATCCAAGGAACACCAGGGCGGCCAGTACAACGAGCTGCTGTTCGACGACACCCCCGGCGAAGTACGGGCCAAGCTGTCCAGCGAACCCGGCAAGACCCAGCTCAACCAGGGCTACCTCACCCACCCACGCAGCAATGGCAAAGCCCAGCCGCGTGGCGACGGCTTCGAACTGCGCACCGACCAGCACGGTGCCATCCGCGCCGGGCACGGCCTGCTGCTCAGCACCGAAGCGCAAAACGGCGCTGCCGGCAAACAACTGGCGCGCGACCACGCGCAAAGCCAGCTCGACGCCGCGCTCAGCCTCAGCCAGAGCCTGGCGGAAGTGGCCACCGGCCAACTGGCCGACACCATGGAAACCGGGCCAGACGGCATCAAGCCGGACAACGGCAAAGATGGCAAGAAAGACAGCGGCCACCTGCAACACCACGCCGCCGCCCTCCACGCCTGGGAAGCCGGCAGCAACACCGACAAGGACGGCAAGACGGCCAAAGACCAGGCCGGCCAACAGCCCCTGCTCATCCTGTCCGGCCCGGCCGGCATTGCCAGTCTCACCGAACAAAGCCAGACAATTTCTGCCGGCAGCAACCTCAACCTCATCGCCCAGCGCGACAGCAACGAAACCACCGGCCGCCGCTGGCTGCATAACGTCGGCCAGCACATCAGCCTGTTCGTGGCGGGAGTAAAAGACCAGATCGCGCTGAAGCTGATTGCCGCGAAGGGCAAGGTGCAGGTGCAAGCGCAGAGTGATGCGATGGAGATTACCGCGGACAAGGACCTGACCATTACCTCGGCCAAGGGCAAGCAGCAATTCAATGGCAAGAAGGAAATCCTGCTGACCAGCGGCGGTGCTTATGTGCGGATCAAGGATGGCAAGATCGAGCTGCACGCACCCGGCACCGTCAGCTTCAAGGGTGGCAGCCATGACTGGAGCGGGCCGGACAGCATGAATATTCCGATGCCGATTTTCCCCAAGGAAGTCTGCATCCCCTGCCTGCTGCGCAGCGCCAAAGCAGGCTCGGCCTTTAGCCAGGTGCAGTGATGAAACTGATTCATTCTTTTGATCTGGCCACACTGCAGCAACTATTGCAGCAGCCTGACAACAGCGGCGGGAATGACTACTTGCTGCTGGATGGCGCACTCAATCCGGCCATTCTGCGCCGCGTACGCCGTAGCGGCCTGCCCTGGCTCAGCATTTTCACCCAGAGCAGTGACGGTAGCGGCGACCTGATGGCAGCCTCGCCCCTGCTGGTGCAATTCGATGCCTTGGCATTCGAACCGGTCAGCAAGCTGCTGAGCCACTGCGATGGCATGCCGATGGCAAGCCTGTGGCACAGCCCGGAGAGCCTGCAGGCACTGGCGCAGCGCCTCTACCCCTGGTGCGTGGTCAAGGCCGATGACATGTACTTCAATCTGCGCTATCCGGACACACGCCGGCTAAAAGATATCGTGGCCGTTCTCAACGACACCCAGCACCAACAGCTGTTTGGCCCGGCCACGCGCTGCCTGCTGCCACTGCGTAGCGGCGGATGGGAATGCTTGCCCGTAAGCAGCAGCGACATGGCTGCAGCGGAAAAAGTCGAATTGGATCAGTCACAAACGCTGGCACTGATCCGGGCAGGCGAAACCGACGAAACCCTATACCAGCTGCAGTACCACAGCCATATCAGCCCTGCCGTGCTGGCCGATCATTACCCGTCTGTGGAAAGCGCCTTGCAGCAAGCCGACCGTGCCGGCCTGCACGCACCTGATAGCCGATTCACCCACTGCCTGGCGGCCTTGCAGCCCGGCACATGATGCAACAAGGAGAAGGCAATGACGAATAAATGGTTCCGTTCTTGTGCGCTGTTACTGGCCCTGCTGCTGTCCCCACTGGCCAAGGCCGATGACTGGCTGGGAGAGTATGTCATGGTGCCGAATGAACGCATGCCGCAGCTTTACGACGCCAATGGCCAGGCGCAAACCCTGCTCACCATTGTGAAGCGGGGGGAAGAGTACGGACTGGTTTCCAAGCAGTTTGGCTGGGAAGAGCCCGTCCCCACCAAACTGGAAACCACCGGCCAGGCACTGCGTGACTGGCTGATGAATGATGCCAGCACGGTGAAGTCGCAAGCACTGGTGGGGGACAAGATTGCCCTGATCAAGCTTGCCAAAGGCAGCGTCCTGAACGCCGCCAACGGACGTAGCCATGAGATGCACAGCGATTACCTGCTGATCATCAGCATGATGGGCATGGATGTCGAGCTGGAAAAGAAACCCGCCACACCATGAATTACCAGCTGTACCGCAATATGCTGGCACGCCTCTGCAGCGCACTACTGGCTGGGGGGCTGCTCAGCAGCTGCGTGAGTCTCGGCCCTGGCGACATGGGCGTTGCGCTCACCGCCATCAACTACACCGAGGACGACTACGATGCAGTCGGCATTGCCATGCCGGATGACATCAAGACATTCGAGGCGATGGACAGGGTATCCGCCTATGGCGGCAGCGGCACCATGTGCTGTGTTGCCCTGCCGGAAAAATGGCAACCTGGCATGAAGATAGTGGTACTGACCCAGGCTGGCACCAAGGCAAAAACACTGGAAGAGTGGGATAAAGAAAAAATTCCGGTGATTCCCCATCAGGTGGACGTACCACGCTATACGATGCCAGCCCGGGTATGGATACAGATCATGTCGCCGGACAAGGTGCTGGTTACGGTGAGCAATTATTCACCGGAAAACCCCAACTGGCCGGGAGAGATCAAAGGTGGCCCTATCCCATCGGTGGAGTATCGCAGGAAAATTTGGCTTCGCGATTACAAAATCATGACTAATGACTTACGGGTGCTCGAACAGGGCGTAAAAGAAAACCCAGAGAAAGAAAAATTATATAGCCGCAATATTGAATACCTGAAAGGAAAAATAAAATTAATGGAATTAAAAAAGCCATGACAACACAAGATATAAGAACCACCCCCAAAGCCCATATAGTCACAACAAACCTCACACAATGAGTAGCAAATTAACCATCCAAAAATACAGATTTTTTAAGACGAAAAATTAAAATAACAATATTTATTAATTTAGCAAAAATATCGCCAATTAATTTAAAGGCTTGCCATGTCGCCATCACGAATTCTACTGCTGATCTCGAGCGCACTCTTGCTCAGCGCCTGCTCCGCCTTGGGTCAGCAGAAAATGGGGGTTGCGCTCACCGCCATCAACTACACCGAGGACGACTACGATGCAGTCGGCATTGCCATGCCGGATGACATCAAGACATTCGAGGCGATGGACAGGGTATCCGCCTATGGCGGCAGCGGCACCATGTGCTGTGTTGCCCTTCCGGAAAAATGGCAACCGGGCATGAAGTTGGTGGTACTGACCCAGGCTGGCACCAAGGCAAAAACCTACAAGGAATGGGCATACGAGAAGATTCCCGTCATTCCCCATCAGGTGGACGTACCCCGCTATACGACGCCAGCCCGGGTATGGATACAGATCATGTCGCCGGACAAGGTGCTGGTGACGGTAAGCAATTATTCACCGGAAAACCCCAACTGGCCGGGAGAGATCAAAGGTGGTCCCAAGCCATCGTTGGAATACCGCAGGAAAAAATGGCAAAGGGACTTTGAAATACTCCAAGGAATACTAACAAAGCTCGAAAAAGCTGTAAAAAACAATCCAACAGAAGCAAAAAAATACCAAGCAACAATTGACGGAGTAAAAGCAGAAATATCAAGCATGGAAGCGAAAAAACCATGACATTAATTTGCAAAGATATTAATCAAAATTATTCAAACCCATGCAGTAGAAATGTATTTTTCAGTGCTGACGATGAAATAAAATTAAGAGGTTGGGAGGCAAGAGAACTCCCCCCCATCTGCACCCCCACTGCCAGCTGTGATGCCAATCTGTTTTTCGGATTTTTCTTTGATGGCACGCGTAACAACTACAATCTGTGCCAGAGCAATGACGGCTTTTCCAATGTAGCGCGCCTGTACGACTGCTACCCGGGGCGGTCGGTACCCGGCGTCATTACCAGTGAAACGAAATGGGAGAATGTGGAAACCGACTATCCCCATTTCTTCAAGGTATACATACCAGGGGTGGGTACCCCCTTCCCACAGGTGAAGGACAGCGGCCAAGGACGCGATGCGGCCATGGGTGCGGCCATGGCCTTGTATGGACATGAGCGTATCGTGTGGGGCCTGATGCAGGCGATCAATAATGTCCATTTCTATTTTCTCGGCAGCGCCCTGCTGCAAGATGCCGAGATACTCAGCCTGAGCCGTGGCATGGTGATTACCGGCTGGAGCCTGAAAGATGGTAACTGGATCACTGCGCGCCAAATGGAAAATGCCCAGCAGAACACCTTTGACAAACTGCGTGGCGTACTGAAAAAACTGCATGCAGCCATTGCCCCCTTCATGCATGCCCCCGGGGAAAAACCGGCCAATATGAGCAAAGGCAAGGTGGGCAGCATTCATCTGTCGGTGTTCGGTTTCTCGCGCGGGGCCACCAAGGCACGCTCCTTCAGTAACTGGATGCAAAGAATGTGCACGCTGGACGCCGAGCTGACCAATCAGAGCGGCATGACGCTGGGTGGCTTCCCGGTAACCTTTGACTTTCTTGGCATATTCGACACGGTAGCCTCGGTGGGGCTGGCGGCCTCCACCCTGCTGTTTGATGGCCATGCGGAATGGGCGGATGCCGAACAATCGCTGCGCGTGCCGCCAGGCATGCCCTGCGTGCACCTGGTATCGGCACATGAAATCCGCCGTAGCTTCCCGCTGGATTCCATCGAAACCGAGGCCGGGCTGCCTGCCGGTTGCGAGGAAATCATGTTCCCTGGCGTGCACTCCGATATTGGTGGTGGCTACCTGCCCAAGGAACAGGGACGAGGAACCGACCCCAAGGGATCGGAAAAACTGTCCCGCATTACTCTGGCGGTGATGTACCGCAAGGCAAGGCTGGCCGGCGTGCCGCTCAAGGCGGAAAAGATGCCCGCAGCAGTGCAGTACCGCATGCAGGTGGATGCCAAGCTGATCGAAGACTTCAATGCCTTCCTGGAAGCCTTGCCACGCAAAAACCCCGCGGACAAGGACAAGCCGGTCAAATACAAGGACCTGCTACGCGATATGTACTGGCCTTATGTCGCCTGGCGGCTGAGCTGGGCCGGCATCCAGGACCGCGCGGCCCTGCTGGAGCGCTTTCCCAATCTACAGGCAGCTAACAACGGCGATGTCAACGACCTGCTGGGCGGCAACAAGAAGATGGCCGAGCATCTGGGCTATTTCCGCAGCTGGATGAACAAGGATCAAGTCAGCATCGGCCGTACCACACGCAACTACTACCCCCCGACCTGGGACCCGAAAGTGGTCAAGGACTGGGCCGAGCTGGTGGAAATCTGGCCAGAGTTGTCCAAAGGCACGGACAGCAAATTCCTGCCGCCAGCAGTCAATCGCCTGTTTACCGACTATGTGCATGACTCCTATGCCTGGTTCCGGATTACCGGTAAGGAAAGCCCGGAGATTCTGGCGGGCTTGAAAGAGCTGAGCGAAAAGAAAAAAGCCAACGGCAGACTGACCGAGGAAGAAGAAGGCTGGGTGAAATTGTACGAGGACTCCCAAGGCACCCAGGTTCCGCAGACAGTCACCGAGGGGCAGGAACCATTCCTGATTGGCGCCGGCTACCTGCGCTACCGCAAAGTGTATGCCGGGGCCGACTCCGTGCTGCTGACGCGCCTGAACCAGCGCAACTCACCATCAACCGAAACCGCGGTGGCCTGAGTGATCCACGCAGCTTTCATGGAAACCGAGTGTAATTGAATGCTTGAATCCCTCCTCCCCTACTACGAACGCGAGCTGGGCCAGCTGCGCGAGCTATCCGGTGAGTTTGCCCGGCGCTACCCGAAGATTGCCGGTCGCCTGCACATGGAAGGCGACCAGTGCGAGGACCCGCATACCGAGCGGCTGATCGAGTCGTTTGCGCTGCTGGCCGCCCGTATCCACAAAAAGCTGGATGATGACTATCCGGAAGTGGCCGGCAGTTTCCTGGACGTGCTCTACCCACACTACCTGCAGCCCGTGCCATCGGCCAGCATCGTGCAGTTTGAGTGCGACCCCCTGCGGCCGGAAATTGCCAAGCGCTACCGGGTGGAGCGTGGCCAGCCGGTGCATGCCCCGGCCATGCAGGGCGTGGTGTGCAAATTCCGCAGTGCCTATCCGGTGGACCTGTATCCGCTGACGCTGGACAAGGCCCGGCTGGAACTGACCAGTGCCTCGCCCTATCTGCGCCAACTGGCACCGGACGCCGCCGCCATCCTCACTCTCGAACTGCAAAGCCAGGGCGGCTTGCCGCTATGCGATATCGGCCTGCAATCGCTACGCTTCTTCCTAGACGGTGAGCCGGCGCTGATGCATCTGCTGTATGAAATGCTGCTGTCCAATGCGCTGGGCGTACGGGTGGGCGATGGCAGCGAGGACCCGGCACGCACGCGGGTGCTGCCCGCCTCCTGCCTGCAGCCGGTGGGCTTTGGCAAAGACGAAGGCATGCTGGAGTATGACGAGCGCTCATTCATGGGCTATCGCCTGCTGACCGAATACTTCTGCTACCCGGACAAATTCCTGTTTGTCGACCTGCTGCAACTGGAGAAACCGGCCAGCCGGCTGCCTGGCGACAAGCTGGTCGTGCAGATCATGCTGAAACGCTACCCGGACAGCGAACGCCACCACCGGCTGTTGGCGCAGTTGCAGGCGCAGCACCTCAAGCTGGGCTGCACACCCATCGTCAATCTGTTCCAGCAGCCGGGCGAACCCATCCGGGTGACCCATCAGAAAGCCAGCTATCCGGTAGTGGTGGATGCGCGCAAGCCGCTGGCCTACGAAGTGGTACAGCTGCAGCGGGTCGTCCGCGTAGAGAAATCTGCCGAAGGCGAACGCAGCGAAGAAGTCGCCCCCTTCTACGCCACCCGCCATGGCAGCCATCTCAAGGCACCACGCTTTTACTGGCACGCCAGCCGTGAAAACTCGCGCCGCCAGAGCGACAAGGGCAGTGAAATGGAACTGCATCTGGTGGATTTGCAGTTCAATGCGGTGCGGCCAGCCAGTGAGGTATTGAGCCTGAGCCTGCTGTGCAGCAACCGCGACCTGCCGGAGCAGATTCCCTTTGGTGGCAGCCAGGCCACCCAGCGCACGGACTTTTCCCTGCCCGGCCATTCGGTAGTGAAACGAGTGCGGCTATTGCGCAAGCCCAGCGCCAGCCAGCGCAGCCCGCTGGGACGGGCGGTACAGTGGCGGCTTATTTCGCATTTGTCGCTGAATTACCTGTCCATCGTCGATTCCGGCTGTCAGGCGATTCAGGAAATGCTGACCCTGTACAACCTGGGGGACTCAGCAGTGAACACCCGGCAGATCCAGGGCATTGTCGGCATCCGCAGCCAGGCAGCAGTCAGCCGGGTCAGTGGCCGGGACTTCTCCGGCTTTGTGCGTGGCAGTGAAATCCAGTTGACGCTGGATGCCGATTATTACGTGGGCGGCAGCGTTTACCTGTTTGCCTCGGTACTGGAGCGCTTCTTTGCGCTTTATTGCAGTCCCAACAGTTTCAGCCGTCTGCGCGTGCATACGGTGCAACAAGACGAGGAGGTAGCGACATGGCCAGCCCGCGCCGGCGAAGCCCTCGTGATCTGAGCGCAGAGCTGGCGCAAGACGCCAGCCAGTTCAGCTTTTTCCAGGCGGTGCGGCTGCTGGGGCTCAGTGCGCGCAAGCGCGATGGCCGCCGCGCCGCGCTGCCGCCGCGTTTGCGTTTCCGCACCCTGGCCTCGCTCAGTTTTCCGCCCAGCGAACTGCAGTCTTACCGGCCACCGGCCACGGCTGAGGAGAGTGACACCCTGGCCGAGATGACGCAGAGCTTCATCGGCCTCACCGGTCCCAGCGGTGTACTGCCCACCTCCTACACCGAGCTGTTGCTGGAGCGTCGCCAGCAATACAAGGACGACTCGCTGCACGCCTTTCTCGACCTGTTCAGCCACCGCTCCGCCGCGCTGTTTTTTGCGGCCTGGCAAAAATACCGTTACTGGATTCGCGTGGAGGCCGGCGAAGAAGACGACTTCAGCCGGAATCTGCTGGATTTGAGCGGCTTGGGTCTGCAATCCTTGCGCCAGCAATTGCAAGGTGACAATGGCATGGACGAAAATCTGTTCGTCTACTTTGCCGGCCTGCTCAGCCAGAAGCCCTTGTCGGGACAGGCACTGGTGGCACTGGTGGAAGGCTTCTTCGGCGTATCGGCCAGCCTGCAGCAGTTTGTCGGGCAATGGATGAATATTCCGCTGGACGAACAAAGCCGCCTGGGCGGCCATGCCTGCGAGCTGGGGGTTTCGGTGCTGGCCGGCGCACGGGTATGGGACCGGCAAACCAGGCTGCAGCTGCGCCTGGGCAGCATGGACCGCCAGCGTTACGACGCCCTGCAACCGGGAGGCCAGGCGGCACAGGCCTTGCAGGCGCTGCTGAAGTTTGCCGTTGGCCACAATCTGGCGGTGGATGTCTGCCTGGTATTACAGAAACAGGCCGTACCACCGGCACGGCTGGCTGCAGACAATGCCCTGCGGCTGGGCGGCAGTTGCTGGCTGGGCGCACAACAGCGCGACCCGGATGATATGCGTTACGCCCTGCTGCAATGATTGCGGCAGGCTTGTTGATTTGAATTGTGCTTATTGGAAAACCTATGTCGGTATCTTTGAAATCCCTTATCGAACGACTCACACCCACCGCACGCCAGGCAGTAGAGCAAGCCGCCAGCCGCGCGCTGGCGCGCACTCATTTTGAAGTGGAAATCGAACACGTCCTGCTGGCCATGCTGGACCAGGCTGACAATGCCGCGCTGTCTGCGCTGCAGGCACTGGGCCTGCCGGTGGCACAGGTCAACCGCGAGCTGGATAGTGCACTGGATGCCTTCCGCAGCGGCAATACCCGCAACCCGGTGCTGTCCGCCTGGTTGCCGCAATGGCTGGAAAAGGCCTGGTTGCTGGCCAGCATGGAATATGGCCAGGACAGTATCTCCACCCTGGACCTGCTCCTGGTGCTGTGGCGTGATGACGCCCTGCGCAATGCGCTGCAATCCGGCTCGCGCAGCCTGGCCCGACAGGATGCCAGCCAGTTGCAAGGGGCTTACCGCCAATTGCGCCAGCACGGCGGCGAAGCGGCCAACGGCATCAGCGACGACGAGGAAGCCGACGACGACAGCAGCGAGCAGCCCGACAACGCCGCAGCGCGCCCCGCAGGCCGTGGCAGCCCGGCACTCGACAAATACACAATAGACCTCACCGCCCAGGCCCGCGCCGGCAAGATCGACCCCATCCTGGGGCGCGATGGTGAAATCCGCCAGATGATCGACATCCTGATGCGTCGCCGTCAGAACAACCCCATCCTGACCGGCGAACCGGGCGTGGGCAAAACCGCCGTGGTCGAAGGGCTGGCACGCAAGATCGTGCTACAGGAAGTACCGGATGTGTTGCTGGGCGTGGCTCTGCGCACGCTGGACCTGGGGCTGCTGCAAGCCGGCGCCAGCGTCAAGGGCGAGTTTGAAAACCGGCTGCGTCAGGTCATCGACGAGGTCAAGGCCAGCCCGCAGCCCATCATTCTGTTTATCGACGAAGCCCACACCATGATTGGCGCGGGTGGTGCCGCCGGCCAGAACGACGCGGCCAATCTGCTGAAACCGGCGCTGGCACGTGGCGAATTGCGCACCATTGCTGCCACCACCTGGGCCGAGTACAAGAAATACTTCGAAAAAGATGCTGCCCTGGCACGCCGCTTCCAGGTGGTGAAAGTGGAAGAACCCGCGCCCGACATCGCCGTGCAGATGGTGCGCGGGCTCACCCAGGCCATGCAGGATCACCATCAGGTGGACATCCTCAACGAAGCCATTACCGCTGCCGTGCACCTGTCCAGCCGCTACATCACCGGCCGGCAGCTGCCGGACAAGGCCATCAGCGTACTGGATACCGCTTGTGCCCGCGTCGCGCTGTCCCGCGCCGGCAAGCCAGGCCCGGTGGAAGATGTCAGCGTATTGCTGGCTAATATCGAGCGTGAAATTGCCGCCTTGCGGCGCGAAGAAGGCCATGCCGAACGGATTGCCGAGCTGCAGACCCGTCACGCCCTGCTGCAGCAGGACTTGCAGCAGCTACACGCCGCCTGGGAAGAGCAGCAACAGCTGGTCAGCGAAATCGAAGCGCTGAAACAGCAGACCGACACCAGTAAGCCCAGCAGCAAAAAGCCCAGCCCGCTGCTGCTCAAGCGCAAGGCTTTGCGCGCCCTGCAACAACAACAGCCACTGGCCTTCGAATGCGTGGACGAAAGCGTCATCGCCGACGTGATCTCCGGCTGGACCGGCATTCCGCTGGGCCGCATGGTCAGCAATGAGCTGGAACAGGTGCAGCGGCTGGCCAGCCTGCTGGGCGAGCGGGTGATCGGCCAGCAACATGCGCTGGCGCAGATTGCCGAACGGGTGCAGATCGCCAAGGCCAATCTGGAAGACCCCGGCAAGCCCAAGGGGGTGTTCATGCTGGTTGGCCCATCCGGCGTGGGCAAGACCGAAACCGCGCTGGCGCTGGCCGAGGCCCTGTATGGCGGCGAGCGCAATCTGATCACCATCAATATGTCGGAATACCAGGAAGCGCACAGCGTATCCGGGCTGAAAGGCTCGCCTCCGGGCTATGTGGGTTACGGCGAAGGTGGCGTACTGACCGAAGCCGTACGCCGCAAGCCTTACTCCGTGGTGCTGCTGGACGAAGTGGAAAAAGCCCACCCCGACGTCATGGAGCTGTTCTTCCAGGTCTTTGACAAAGGCCAGCTGGAAGACAGCGAAGGCCGCGAGGTGGACTTCAAGAACACCATCATCCTGCTGACCTCAAATACCGGCACCGACTTGGTGATGCGCGCCTGCGAACACGGCGTCACGGTCGAAGGCGAGAACCGCGAGCCGACCGCCGCCGACCTGGTGGAAATCCTGCGGCCCACCTTGCAGCAGGTATTCAAACCCGCCCTGCTGGGCCGGCTGGATATCGTCCCCTATTTCCCCATCAGCGACGAAGTCCTGCAGGCCATTGTTGCCCTGAAGCTGGAGAAGATTCGCCAGCGCATCGCCAACAATCACGGTGCCAAGGTGGAATTCCCGCAGGAGCTGGCCGAGCAAATCGCCGCCCGCTGCATGGATGTGGACAGTGGCGCGCGCAATGCCGATGCCATCCTTACCCGCACCCTGCTGGCGCAGATCTCCAGTGACCTGCTGGGCCGCATGGCCAGCGGCAAGCCAGTGAAGAAAATCGCCGTCTCGCTCAAGGGTGAGCAGATCAAAGTGCGTCTGAGCTAAGGACCCGGCACCATGTGGAGACTACCCGCCCTGCTTGGGGGCCTCACCATAGGCTGGTGGGGGCTGCTATGGCTGGTGCTGCCGCTCAGCTGGCAGCGCATCAGCCCTTCGGCCATCTTGCTATTGCATATCGTGCCGCCGGTCGCGGCCACGCTGGCCATTCGCTGGTGGGGCGTATTGCGGCAGCGGCGCGAGCAGGCGGCGCAGCAAGCCGCCGCCGCCAGTGCCGAAACCGAAAGAACCGCCACCCGTGAGGCTGCCCGCCAGCAGCACCAGAACGCCCTGCGCGAAAGGCAGTACACCATAGACTGCCGCTGGCTGTACGGCACGGCACTGCCGGTGAAGGACGAGGCCGACTGGCTGACAGAAACCGACAGCGCTTACGAGTGGGAAAGCATCAGCCAGGACGATATCGAAGCAGACAACGTGCTGGATGCCATCACGCCGCTGCTGCAGGAGGCCTTGTCACGACTGTATGCCGAGGCCGCCGGGGCCGCCTGGCTGCCACTGTACACCGAGGTCATTCCCACGCTGTCCGGCATAGAGCAACTTGACGCCCTCAAGACGGCCCAGCTCGAAGCAGTGCAACAAAGCCTTGGCCTGCAACAAGCACCTTCGCAGGATTGCCGCTTTCTTCCCGGCAATGGCCCGCTGGCGGAACGCGTGGCACAAGTGCTGCAACAAACGCCCGAGCTGCCCGGCCTGGTGGTGCTGGCCGCCGATGCGCCTGGCCTGCCCTTTGAGGAGGACGACGACTCATGGCAGGAAAACAGCCCGGACCCGGAACTGGCATGGCGCGGCCGCCCCGGCATTGCCCTGGTAGCCATGCTGTTTTTGCGTAGCGACCTGCCGCAACAAGATGCAGCCGTCAGCCCGGTGACTGCGGCAGTTGATGACCAGCCAGACCCCTACCAGCCGTACTGGGAGAAAAATACCGTGGCCGGTTCGCCGGAATGGGGGCCGGTCCCACCATCCTTTCAGGCTTCACTGGCAGCCTTGCCCCTGCTCGCCCAGCTGGCCACCGCCAGCCGTGGCCCGGCAGCCATGCGCGCCATGCAGCTGGCCCGCCAGTTGCAAAGCCTGCTGGACAATGCCCTGGTAAACGGCCGCTTGCTGGACTACCCCTTCAGCGAAGAAGACGCCCAACCAGACAACAACCGCGCCACCAGCCTGGCCTGGCTCAGCCATAACAGCGGCGATGTCGATGTGGGCGGTACCCGCCTCTCAGCCTTGTCCGGTGCGCTCAGCCGCCATCAGATCGAGCTGCATCCTATTGATCAGGCCAGCAACAGCGTGCGCGAATGGGGCGATGTCGGCGCAGCCACCACGGCCTTGCTTACCGCACAGGCCATCACCCGCAGCACCCAGCTGGGTGCGCCCGTCATGCTGGTGCAGTTCAGCCACGATGAAGCCTGCCTGAGCGTGATACGTCCCACCGTGGAGGAAATACCCGCATGAAACGCGTCATTCGTCTTGGCGACCCTACCGATCACGGCGGCAATGTGCTCAGCGCCGCCTCCTCTACCACCCTGTTCGGCAAGCAGGTGGCCTGCCTCGGTGACAGTGTCAGCTGTCCGCGCAATGGCCATAGCAATTGCAGCATTGTCGAGGGCGATTCCTCCTGGCTGGTCGGTGGCAAGCCAGTCGCCCTGGAAGGCCACAAAACCAGCTGCGGCGCGGTGCTGATTTCTACCATGCCGGAAGTCGGCAAGGGCTAAGCCCGGCAGCAGAACAAAAGTGCTGGCTGACCATTGATAGCCAGCCATTCCATTTTTCAGGACACCACATGCAAGACAAGCTTGAACAACTGCTGGCACCGATTGCCGGCTCGCAGCCGGCAGGTGAAGACCTCAGCTACTCGGTGCTGTTCGACCAGATCCGTGAAGCCCGCCGCAGCGACGACCCCGGCCTGGCCCAGGGCGAATGGGAACAGACCCTGAAGCTAGCCGAATGGCCCAAGGTCATACGGCTGTGCGAACAGGCCTTAAGCCAGCAAAGCAAGGATCTGCAACTGATTGTCTGGCTTGCGGAAGCCCTGCTGCAGCAACAAGGCATCGCCAGCCTGCCGCTGGGACTGAGCCTGCTCAATGGCTGGCTGGATCAATACTGGGCCAGCGGCTATCCGGAGCTGGACCCGCAAGATCTGGACGAACGCATCGGCAAGCTGGAATGGCTGAATCAGCAACTGGCAGCCGCCATCCGTGCCACGCCACTCATTAAGCCCGAGTTTGGCGGCTATGGCTGGAACGACTGGCAGCAATCACGGGAAGTGGACAATCTGGGGCTGAAGGACGCCGCCGCGCGCGAGGCCGCCATTGCCGAAGGCAAGCTGCCGGGGGAAAGCTTTGAAAAAGCCGCAACCCTGTGCGGTGCAGGCTGGTTTAGCACGGTTCACGAGCAACTGGTGCAATCCCATCAGTGCTATGAGCTGCTGGAGCAGAAACTGGAGCAGCGTTTTGGCGAACATGCGCCCAGCCTGGTCGACGCCCGCAATGCCATCTACGCCTGCCAGGACCTGGTATTGCGTTATCGCAAGCAGACCACACCGGAAGCCGCCCCGACTACCACGCGGCCACAGCCCGCCCCGCAGGAGAGCAGACCCGCCATGCCCACCGCCACCATCCATCACCCGGCCCCGGCGCACCCGCTTAACTTTGACGGCCAGATCCACAGCCGTGAACAAGCGGTGCAGATGCTGGGCGAAGTCGCCCGCTATTTCCGCGTGCATGAACCACACAGCCCGGTGGCAGCACTGGCGGAACGGGCGGCCCGCTGGGCGGAAATGAGCCTGGAGGAATGGCTGCAGCACGTGGTCAAGGACGACTCCACCCTGTCGCAGCTGCAAGAATTACTGGATGTGCGCAAACAGACAGACTAACGCTGCCCAGCCAGGCCTCCAGTCATGGCCGGCCTGGCAAACCTGCTTTTGGTAACGGCCGCCGGCTACCCGGTGTAAATCCGGGTAAACCGCCTCAAGCCCGCTGCATGGCTGCCGATAGCAGTTGAGAAGAGCCTGTTCAAAGGCTCGCGAGCTAGAGTGAGACAAGGCGAAAGCGACCGGAAACAAGTGGGAAGCAGAGTTTACCTAGAGTAAATGAGCATTCCACAGGCGTTTTCAACGCAATCTCAGCCCCATCTCGACTCAATCCAGCAGACGATGAGCAGGTTCTAAGGGATAAAACCATGTTTCTGGGAGCGGTAGGTTCTTTCATCAGCACATCAGGTGGGGCGATGCTCAAGGCCACCGCTTCCGTGGTGACCGAGGCGGCGTCGGTGGTGGAAGCCCACCCGCTGCTCGCCGCCGCCGCCCTGGGTGTCGGTGTCTACGAATACGTCAGCAACCCCAGCCATCTGGGCAATAGCGTCGATACCAAGGCCTGAACCCTTCCCCGCCAGACACCGGCCTCGCCTCAACCACCAAGCGCTGGCCACGATACAGCCAGCGAAAAGCGCAAGCTCAGGCCGACTGCGGCAGCAACGCCAGCTCAGCCTGACTGGTATGCACCCGGTTGCGACCGCTATTCTTGGCCTGATACAAGGCCTGATCCGCACGCTGGCACAGCTGGTCGAAGCTCTCCCCGCCCAGCCAGCCGGCCACACCTATGCTGATGCTGTAGTGGCATGTACCAAAACTACTGACTACCTGATGCTGCTGTGCGCGCAAGCGTAGCCGCTCGGCCACCAGCTGCGCCGATGCGACACTGGCATCCGGCAGCAATACCGCAAACTCCTCGCCACCCAGCCGGCCCAGCACATCGCGGCCGCGCAAATGCTCGCCCACCATGTCGGCAAAGGCCCGCAACACTTCATCGCCCGCCGCGTGGCCATAGGTGTCATTGATGATTTTGAAATGATCCAGATCGATCAGCAGCAGGGTCAGCGGACGGCGGGTGGCTGCCGCCTGCAGAATGAACTGCTGGCCGGTGGCAAACAGATGCTTGCGTGACAAGGCGCCGGTCATGAAGTCGCGATTGGCGGCCTCTTCGGCCTCGGTCTGCAATGCCTCGTGCAACATCAGCACCGCGGCCATCGATAAGGCCGGCATGATGGCCGCGCCGATACACAGCAACACTACATTCCAGCCACTGGCCAGCATGATGTGGGTAGGTTCGGGCTGCATCATGCCGAAATAAATGCTGCGCACGATCTGTGCCATGGCAAACAGGCAGGACAAGCCCGTCAGCAGACGGTAGTGCACGCTGTTGCGGCGGCCGGTGTAATGCCGCAGCATCAGCCAGGCGGTGGCCGTGCAAACCACCGCAGCATAAGCAGAAACCGCCATCACCCGCAAAGGCAGGCTGTTGAAACCATAACGCCAGTAGACCACCGCCAGCACTTGCAGTGCGGCTCCTGCAAGCAGGTATTTCCAGCGTGGCGGCTGGCCGAGGAAGTGGGCGCAGCCGGCGTAATAGCAAGCAGCCGACAGCGCCAGCATGCCATTGGCCAGCACGATGGATAAGGCGTCGGGAATGATGTCGCGCAAACCCAGCAATGGCAGGTAGACCACCACCGCCACATTGGCCAGCAGCCATTGGCGCACACCGGGCAGCCCGCTGCTGCGCAGCGAAGCCAGCACCATGCACAGTGCCAGGCTCAGCAACTCGGTGGTGAGGAAGATGGGTGCCAGCACCAATACGGGGTTGATATTCATAGTGATCGATGTCAGCCGCTTTGAGCCGTCGAAAGAAGTCAGACGAAAACGGCAGGGGGCAATGTAGCTTTATATCAAAAATGACAGCCGCCATCATCATTTAAAACAAATATTCACATTCCGCACCACTCGCGGCACAATCCACCCACGACCCGTTGCCACACCATCCCATGCCCACCACCAGCCATACCACGGCTGCCCGTCTGCGCTGTCAGGGCTGCCGCCACTATTACATCAGCCACGACGCACGCTTCCCCTATGCCTGCCATGCCTTGCAGATCAAGAGCAAGCGCCAGCCCTGCCAGGACGTGCTGGAAGCCTCCGGCCAGCCCTGCCTGTATCGGCAGCACAAAACCGCCGCATCCTCTTGAAAGCAGCCAGCGACGACACCATCTAGACTGGAAAGGTCGGATTTTTCCTTCCCCCTGCCGGACAAGCGCATTACCATTCAGGGCAGGGCCGGCAGCAGCAAACGGCAGCCACTAGAATAGACAGCAGTCCCCACACATCACGGCTAAGAGCGGTTGGCACATCAGGCCTGGCACCACCGCTGTAGCGACTTGCAATGCCCCTTACCCAGAACAAGCCAGCCATCCAGATAGGGCCACCCCCACCATGAGTAAACCGGACGACAAGGCCATGACGACGGCCAGCGTTTCATCGCGCATACGCTACCGCCTGCAACAGGCGGGTGTACGCTTTCACGCCAATGACAATATTGCCGACTTCATCCAGGACGATGAGCTGGACCTGCTGCAGCAGGAAGTGGCAGAAAAAATGCAGGCTGTACTGGAAAGCCTGGTCATCGACACGGTCAACGATCACAACACCCAGGACACCGCCCGCCGTGTGGCCAAGATGTATGTGCGCGAGGTGTTTCGTGGCCGTTATGTAGCCAGCCCGCCGAATACCGAATTCCCCAATATCGAACAGCTCAACGAGCTGATGATTGTCGGCCCCATCACGGTACGCAGTGCCTGCTCCCACCATCTGTGCCCCATCATGGGCCGGGTTTGGGTCGGGGTGATGCCGAATGAGCATTCCAACCTGATTGGTCTGTCCAAATACGCGCGCCTGATCGACTGGATCATGACCCGCCCGCAAATCCAGGAAGAAGCGGTCATGCAGATTGCCGACCTGCTGATGGACAAGCTGCAGCCGGATGGCCTGGCCATCGTCATGGAAGCAGACCATTTCTGCATGCACTGGCGCGGCGTGAAGGACAACAATTCGAAAATGACCAATAGCGTGATGCGCGGTTCTTTCCTGCGCGACGCCAATCTGCGCCGGGAATTCCTGTCGCTGATGCACAGAGGAAACTGACCATGCTCGTCCGACTCATTTACGCCAGCCGCAGCTGCAGCCCGATCACCAGCGAACTGGTGAAACACATCCTGGACGCCGCCCACCAGCACAATCCGCAAAGCGGTATTACCGGGGTTCTGTGCTATGGCGACGATGTCTTCGTGCAGGCGCTGGAAGGTGGCCGTGCCGAAGTGAATGCCCTGTACCAGCACATCTGCCGTGACGACCGTCATCGCGACGTCACCCTGCTGGCCTACCAGGAAATCGATCAGCGCGAATTCGCCAGCTGGTCGATGGCGCAGGCCCCCATCGACAAGAAAAATGCCGCACTCCTGCTGCGGCATTCTTCCAGTCCGGTACTGGACCCCTTCCGCCTGAGCGGCAGCACCACCACGCGCCTGCTCAGCGAACTGGGCAGCTCGGGCGGCCTGCGCTCGCGCGGCTAAGCCTGTTCAGGCCAGCGGCAGGGTGATGCTGACTTGCAAACCACCCTGCGGCAGATTGACCGCCTGTATCCGGCCCTGGTGCGCCTCGACAATGCGCTGCGCCATGGCCAGCCCCAGGCCGTAACCGCCGGGCTGGGTATTCTGCTCGCTGCGGAAAAACGGCTCGAAGATGGTTTTCAGTTCATGCTCCGGCACGCCCGGCCCGCAATCGCTCACGGCAATCGTCACCTCGGCAGCACCACGCATCACGGCCAGTGAAACCGGACCACCCTTGCGGGTGTGGTGAATGGCATTGCGCACCACGTTTTCCAGTGCGCGAGACAGCAGCTCTGGCTGGGCCATCACCTCGGCCGCATCTTCTTGCAGCAGCAGGATGCTGGTGCCATTGGCTTCGGCCTCGAACTGGGCATCGGTAATCAGCTCTTCCAGCAGCACATCGACCGGCAGGCACTCTGCCGGGTGTTGCGATGCTTCGGCATCCAGCCGGGCCAGCGCCAGGATTTCACCCACCAGCGCATCCATGCGCCCGGATTCACGCTCGATGCGGTCCAGCCATTCCTCCAGTTTTTCCGGTTGCTGTCGTGCCAGGTCCACTGCGGCATTCAGCCGGGCCAAGGGCGAGCGCAACTCGTGCGAGACATCGTGAAACAGCCGGCGCTGGCCGGTAATCAACTGCTTCAAGCGATGGGCCAGACCATCAAAATCGCGCCCGAGATCAGCCAGCTCATCGCGCCGGCTGCCCAGGTCACTGGCCAGATGCACATCCATCTCACCCCTGGCCACCGACTGGAACGCCTCGCTCATCAGCCGGATCGGCTTGGACAGGTAGCGCGCCAGGATGGCTCCGAATAACAAGCTGGCCAACAGCGCGCCAATGATAGGCAACAAGGGGAAAGGGCTGGGCTCTCCCGGGCCATGCTCCGGCCCGCCACCAGGCATGCTGCCGGGCGGCCCGGGCGGCAATAGCAGCAAGCGGTAATGAGCGGAAGCACCAAGCGTCACCTCGCGCATTGGCCGCAGCCCCAGCCGGTCCGGCGCAGGCAGCGCCCGGCCCAGCAGCTCGTGTTGCTGATCGTCCAGCACCAGCAGATGGTTGCGCGCCTTGGTACTCATGTCTTGCAGATGAGCACGCAAGCCGGCGACACCCTCGCGCCGCAGCACCGCCGCGGCCATGTCCAGCACCACCGTATCCATGGGATGCTGCTGCTCGATGGCCGCAGCGCTTTCCATGCGATGCCTGAGCCAGAACACCGCGCCCACCCCGAACACCGTGCTGATCTGCGCCAGCCACAGAATGAGAAACAGTTTCCAGAACAGGCGTCCCATACTCAGGCCTTGATGAACTGATAGCCGCGGCGCACCACGGTCTGGATGCAGATGCGGCCAGGCGCCACCCGCGACAGCTTCTGCCGGATGCTGCTCATGTGCACATCGACGCTGCGGTCAAAGCGTGCCAGCGGCCGACCCAGCGCCTGCTTGGACAGCACATCCTTGCCCACCGGCTGGCCGGCATGGCGCACCAGCAATTCCAGCAAGCTGTATTCGGTACTGGTCAGCTCCAGCGTTTCTTCAGCCCACTGGGCACGACGCTCACCCGGCCACATGGCAAGCGGGCCTTCACGCAAAACATCATTTTCCTGGGCCGGCTGCACCTGGTTACCGGTGCGGCGCAAAATGGCGCGGATGCGGGCCAGCAACTCGCGCGGTGTGCAAGGCTTGGGCACATAGTCATCCGCACCCAGCTCCAGGCCCAGCACGCGGTCGGTATCATCGCCACGCGCCGTCAGCATCAGTACCGGCAACATGCTGTGTTCGCGCACCCGTCGCAGCACTTCCACGCCACTGAGGCCCGGCATCATGACATCCAGCACCATCAGGTCAAACTGGCCGGACAAGGCCTGTACCACGGCGCTGGTGCCATCGCTCACTTTCTGAACCAGGCAGGACTCCCGCTCCAGATAGCTGCCCAGCATGTCGGCCAACTCGATATCGTCATCTACCAGCAGTATTCGCATTTTCCATCCTGATTATTCTGTGCAGGCCCCGCTCTCCCGGGGCTGTCGGCAGACATGATCCACATCACGGCCGCTTGCGGGGGAAGTTTTACTGGCTTTTACACTGATTTATAGCGCTTTACCGGGTATTAACCTTCCTTAACCGCCATGTCCCGCATCATGCTTCCCAAGCAGCCGCCACCCGCTTGCCCGGGTCCCTCTCTCACCTCTGGCGGCTGCCCCACTACAGCGGCAATTCTTGCCGGCTGCAGCCCCCGCCGCGCCAGATCATGCCGTGGCGGCCCGGCAATGCCTCCGGCTGTTGCCTGCATCAGCGGCAAATTTTGCCAGACCAGCCATCCAGCTCGGTCAGTCGCCGGCAGGATATTAGCAAAATCAGGCTCAAGCCCTGGTTGTGCCAACACTTCTTAACATTTACTGACGAATATTTACATTTCCCAGCAGGGCTGCTGGTCTGAAACTTGCCAGTGTACGCAGGCGCAATGCCGCGTCCTGATCTCTGGAGGTGGCTTTACTGCACAAGTCACAAGCAAGCACAGGGAGCCTTATCATGAGCATTTCGGGCATCAGCAGCACGTCGTCGATTTACAGCAGCCTGCTCAATGGCAGCACGTCGACCAGCAGCACGTCCAGCAGCAGCGAAACCCGTCACCACGGCAAGCACCGTGGCGGCAACGACGCCTTCATGCAGAGCGTGGAGCAGGCACTCAGCCAGCTGGGTATTTCCTTGCAGCCACCATCCAGCAGCAATAGCACCAGCACCAGTAGTGGCGCGAGCAACAGCGCACTGGCCGGCACGCAAGCCCCGCCACCGCCGGATGATGACGGCGACAACGACGGCAGCACTGGCAGCGCACAAAACCCGATGCAGGCCATGCATACCTTCATGCATGATCTGTTCAACGCACTGAAATCCAGCAACACCAGCAGTTCCGACAGCAGCACCAGCAGCAGTGCCTATGGCAATGCCGAAAGCCAGCTGCAAAGCCTGATTCAGCAGCTGTCCAGCTCCTCCGGCAGCGGCACGACCGGCAGCAGCTCCAGCGCACTCAATACGCTGCAAAGCGATTTCAGCAATCTGGTCAATAGCGTGCAGCAGGCCAATGGCAGTAGCGACACCAGCTCCAGCAGCTCGGGCAGCAATTCTGGCAGCAGCAACTCCGCCAATCTGCAGTCCTTCCTGAACGCTCTGCTGCAGAACCTGCAGAACAGCCAGAGCAACAGCTACTCGTCTTCGGTCGGCAATCTGCTCAGCACGCAGATCTGAGCGCTGCGTGCCGTCAGCGCAAGCCCGCTTGCGGCAGGCTTGCGCCCTCTCCCGCCACATAATCCTGCAGCCGCTGTTGCAGGAACTCGCGCAAGCGCATCAGCAAGGGCGACAGCATCAGCCGGTGCGGACACACCAGGTACAAAGGCGTCGGTTCCGGCTGGTAATCTGTCAGCAGGGCGTGCAGCCGACCGCTGCGCACATCATCCAGCACATCCAGCTGCGACTTGTAGGCGATGCCCAGCCCGGCCACCGCCCAACGGCGCACGATTTCACCATCGTCACTATTGCGTCGCCCACCCACCGTCACCACCGACCACTCGCCATGCCGCGCAAACCGCCAGCGCTCGTGCAAGGCATCTCCCAGCACCAGCCGCAGGCACTCATGCGCGGCCAGATCTTCCGGCCGCTGCGGCCAGCCATGCTGCTCCAGGTAGGCTGGTGCCGCACACAACAGCCGCCGGTTATCCGCCAGCAGCGGCAGGGCGACCAGGCTGGAATCCTCCGGCACACCATAGCGCAGGGCTACGTCCACCGGCATGCGGTACAGATCTGCCAGCCGGTCACTGATGTGCAGCTGCAAACGCACCGCCGGATGCAGCGCGAGGAAATCATCCAGCCACGGCCGCAACAGCTGACGGCCAATATCCGAAGGCATGGACAGGCTGAGCTGGCCATGCAGCGCCTGCTGCCCGGCCGCCAGTGCTTGTTCGCCCGCCTGCAATGCTTCGATGGCGGCACGGGCATGCGCCAGATAGCGCTCGCCATCGGCCGTTAGCCGCAAGCTGCGGGTGGAGCGCACCAGCAGCCGG
Organism: Aquitalea sp. FJL05; assembly: GCF_003852595.1. Taxonomy (NCBI): domain Bacteria; kingdom Pseudomonadati; phylum Pseudomonadota; class Betaproteobacteria; order Neisseriales; family Chromobacteriaceae; genus Aquitalea; species Aquitalea sp. FJL05. The sequence goes on along the minus strand of NZ_QAJS01000007.1, from coordinate 145,827 downwards.
GTATGCAGCTCGGCTTCCAGCCGCTTCAGCCCGGCACTGGCCACCGCCGGGCTGACATCAAGCAGGCGGGCGGCGGCGGACAGGCTGCCCAGCTGTGCGGTATGCAGCAATATCTGCAGATCTTCCAGTCGGACCATTCCCCTCCCCTGGCAGCGGGCGGCTACCGTTATCAATCATTTAGTGGAAATAGCTGGGACATGCTTGAATTTTCAGGACGACAGCACGGCCTGGGTGGTGGCCTGCTGCACGGCGCGCAGGCGCTGGCGAACATGGCGCGATGCGGTATGGCTGGCTCGCCCACTCTGCGCTCAGGGCAGAAATTCCTTCATATTGTATTTGCGTACCAGCCGCTGATAGCTGCTGCCCGCGCGAAACTGCTGCTGCGCCTGCAGATAGCTGGCAATACGCTGAGCGGACATCGCCTTGCGGGAAAAACCGAGGTAGAAATCACCGATCAGCCAGCGCGGCTGGCGCAGGGCCACCACTTGCGTTTCCAGCTCCGGCATGCTGGCTGCCAGTGACTGCAAAGAGGTGCCATACGCCACCGCGATATCGATGCGGCCGGCCAATAGCTTGGAAAACACTTCTTCTTTGGAGCTGGCGGTCATCTCGATCTGCCAGCAGGAATGCATGGCTTTTTGCACCACTTCGCCATAAAAGTAATTGCTGGCGGCAGCCATGCGATAACCCGCATACGTGCAGGGCTGGCTGCTTTCAGGAAAATGCCGGCGCTGGCTGCGGCGCACAAACAGCCCGGCATACTGGCGGTGCTGAATGGCCGCCGGCATGAAGACGGTATAGGCCTCGCGCTCCGGCGTGCGCGCCAGATAACTGAGCGCATCCACCCGGCCCAGTTGCAGGCTGCGCAGGGCGCGCTGCCATGGCATCGGCTTGTACACCACATGCCAGCCCAGGCTGGCCGCCACCTGGTCGATTTCCTCCAGATGGAAACCGCCATGCTCCGCGCCATCCCCCCGTGCGTACTCGAAGGGATGGTTGTCCGACTCCTCCACCGCCACGACAAAGTCCTGGGCAGAGGCATCGGCGACGTGTAACAGACATGCCAGCAGCAACCCGCTGCCGACACGCATGGCCTTGCTATGCCACATCAGCATGCAATCCGGCTAGCCGGCGGTGCCGCCAACCGTGAGGCCGCCGTCAATGCGCAAGGTAGGCTGTCCCACTCCCACCGGCACACTCTGGCCTTCCTTGCCGCAGACACCCACGCCCTGATCCAGCGCCATGTCATTGCCTATCATCGACACATGGCCCAATACATCCGGGCCATTGCCGATCAGGGTCGCGCCCTTGACCGGATAGGTCAGCTTGCCGTTCTCGATGCGCCAGGCTTCCGAAGCCGAGAACACGAACTTGCCGCTGGTGATATCCACCTGGCCACCACCAAAGTTGGCGGCATACAGACCATCCTTGACCGAGGCGATGATTTCCTTGGGATCGTGCTGACCACCCAACATATAGGTATTGGTCATGCGCGGCATCGGGATATGGGCATAGGATTCGCGCCGGCCATTGCCGGTGGGAGCCACCTGCATCAGGCGCGCATTCATCGCATCCTGCATATAGCCCTTGAGAATGCCATCTTCGATCAGCACGGTACGGTTGGTCTGGTTGCCTTCGTCGTCGATGGCCAGCGAACCGCGTCGGCCATCCAGCGTACCGTCGTCCACCACCGTCACCCCGGCTGCCGCCACACGCTGGCCCAGCTTGCCGGAGAAGGCCGAGGTGCCCTTGCGGTTGAAGTCGCCTTCCAGACCATGACCGATAGCTTCGTGCAGCAGCACACCTGGCCAGCCGGAACCCAGCACCACCGTCATCTGGCCGGCCGGGGCCGGACGAGCTTCCAGATTGATCAGCGCCTGGTTCACCGCCTGACGCACGTAGAGTTCCACCAGCTCATCGTCGAAACGGGTCAGGTCAAAACGACCACCGCCACCGCCGGAACCCTGTTCGCGGCGGCCATCCTGTTCGGCGATCACATGCACCGACAGCCGCACCAGCGGGCGCACATCCGCAGCACGCACGCCATCATGCCGTGCCACGTAAACCACGTCGTATTCCGAAGCCACGCCAGCCATCACCTGGATCACCCGTGGGTCCATGGCGCGGGCCAGCTTTTCCACCTTTTCCAGCAGGGCGACCTTGGCGGCGGCTTCCAGGCTATAGCAAGGATCGATAGCCGGGTACAGGTCACGCCCGCGCTGCGGCGACTGCCGTCCGGCCGAGCCATCGCCACCAATCGCACCGATGGCACGTACCGCATCAGCCGCACGGCCAATGGCTTCGGCACCGATATCATCGGAATAGGCAAAGGCGGTCTTGTCGCCGGCAACGGCGCGGACACCCACGCCCTGATCAATGCTGAAACTGCCGGACTTGACGATGCCTTCCTCCAGACTCCAGCCCTCGCTGCGGGTGTACTGGAAATAGAGATCGGCATAGTCGACAGCATGCTGGCGCATGCGCGAGAAGGTGGCTTCGATCACGGACTCGTCCACGCCATAAGGCGCGAGCAGGAGTTGATCGGCAATGCGGAATGCGTCTTGCATGGTGGGTCTTTCTGTCAGAGCACGCGATGCGTCAGGGCCGGCAGGCCACTGCGCACCGAATGCAGCAATGCGGGGTCGATTTCAGCCAGTACCACACCTTCGCCCAGGGCTTGTTGCGCCAGAATGCGCCCCCAGGGGTCGATGATCATGGACTGGCCATGGGTCTTGCGGCCGTTTTCATGGGTGCCACCCTGGCCGGAGGCAATCACATAACACTGGTTTTCGATGGCACGGGCGCGCAGCAGCACCTCCCAGTGCGCTTCGCCGGTGGTCGCGGTAAATGCGGCCGGCAGAATCATCACGTCAAACGGGGCCAGTTGGCGGAACAGCTCGGGAAAGCGCAGATCATAGCAAATGCCGCAGGCCACTTCAGCCAGGCCGATGTCCACCTTTACCGGTGTGCTGCCCGCCGCAATACTGTCCGACTCGCAATAGCGTTCGCCATTGCCGGTATAGCCGAACAGGTGAATCTTGTCGTACCGGGCAGCCAGCTGCCCTGCCGGGTCGAACACCAGCGTGCTGTTGAATACCTTGCCCGGCTCCGGGCAGCACAGCGGAATGGTGCCGGCAGCCAGCCATACCTTGTTATCACGCGCCATGGCGGCCAGCGCCGCTTGCAAGGGCCCGTGACCCGCCTCTTCGCTGATGGCCACCTTGTCGCCATCCTGCCTGCCCATCAGGCAGAAATACTCCGGCAGCACCACAAAACCGGCTCCCGCAGCAGCCGCCTCGGCCACCAGCCGCGCCGCCGTGGCCAGATTGGCGGCAACATCCGTGCCGGACACCATTTGCACGGCGGCGGCGATAAATTTCTGTTTCATGGTGTGAGTATCCGCTTGGTGTTTCTCAAAGGGTCCGCTGCCAGCTTGTCGATCTTGGGGTTGGCAAAGGAACCGGTAATGGCATAGTCGACCGACAATATCTTACCGAAGGGGTCCTGCAATACTTTCTGAGCGGCCAGCGCCGCAACGCCAACCACCGGATTGAGCAGTGCGGCCCCGGCAGCCAGCGCCACGCTCTCGGCCAGATGCGGCTGTACCCGGATGCGCACATCCTGGGTTTCACTGGCCAGATTCACCTGGCCGCTAAGCGAGACATCGGCAGCCGGCCCTTTCATGTGCACATTATCAGAAACAAACACACCCTTGCTCACCCTGGCATTGCCATTGATGGTATCGAAGGCGAAGCCGTCACTGAACACATCGGTGAAATCCAGCTTCACCCGGCGGCTGAGCGATTGCAGGCTGATGACACCAAGCAGGCGCGCCACGCCGGGGTCAACCTTGGCAAACCGGCCGTTTTTCAGCGCCAGCGTCATCTCGCCGGACAAACGGCTGGCACTGACATCAAACAGGCCGCCCGGCCAGCTCATATTACCGGACAAGCTGCCTTCGCCCTTGCGGAAGGTATCCTGCAGGCCGATGCGCGCCAACAGCTTGCCCACATCGCTACTCTCCAGCTGATAGCGGGCCTGTACTTCCTTGCCGGCTTCGCCACGCCGCACGCGCGCACTACCTTGCAGACTGCCTTCCACCGCCTGCAGGCGCAGCGGATTGAGCACCCAGTCGCGCCCTTCGCGGCGTGCGCGCAGTTCCAGCTTGCCAACTGTCTTGTTCTGGTAGATGAGGTCGCCGACACGAATATCCAGTTCCGGCCAGTCGCCCTTGTCCACCATGCCCGTGTCGGCCTCGTCGCCAGCACCCTTGTCGGGCGACGGCAGGATGGCGTAAGCCAGATTGGCCCGCACCAGGCCACTGCCTGCCGGCAGGTAGTCAATACTGCCGCTCAACTCGCGTGCACGCACATCCAGCGACCAGCCATTGCGCAGACGCCGGTTGCTCAGACTGGCATTGACCTGATGCAAGGTGCCGCCCCACCCTTCCAGTTGCGGACTTTCCACTTCGATCAGCAAGGGCAGGTCGATCTGCCGGACCGCCTCTGCTCCGCCCTGACTGCCACCTGGGCCGGCAATCGCCGCCACCCAGCGCTGCAGATCGACTTGCGGCGCTGCCAATCGCAGCGCCAGCCCCTCGTCAGGCTGCTTGCCCAGGGCGCGTCCGGCAGCGACCACTCCGCTTTTCAGGTTGCCATGACCATCCAGCAACAGGCTGCCGCTGGCAACGCTGCCAGCGTCAAAATCCAGTCGGAACGGCTGCTGTGCAGTTTTGCCCTGGGCAAAACGCAAGGACAAGGGCAAGCTGTCTGCCGCCGGTTTGCCCAACGGTGCCGGAGCAGTGATGGCAGTACCGACCAGGCTGGATTGCACCGTCAGGTTTTCCAGCCCTTTTTGCACGACAAACTGCACCGAAAATGGCGAATGCCCGCTGACATAGGGCGCCAGCAAGGGCAGATAAAGGCCCAGTGCCTGGCGGCTGTCGGCGTCGCCGTGAATATCGAAACTCATGCGACCGGCCGGCGTACTGCTTGCCTTTAACTGGAACTGGCCGCCCAGCGCGGCAAACTGCACGCCTTTGGACTCCACGCCATACTCGGTAAAGCTCAGCGTGCCATGTGCATTGCTGGCCGGTGGAATCGGCAAACCCTTGAATGCCAGCTGATTGCCCGACAGCAGAATGTCACCCCGCACCTTGACCGGCTGCTTGCCCGACAAGGGAATGCCCAGATGCAGATCCAGTGCCGCATTGCCACCAGCCTGAATACCACCGGTAAAACCATCCAGCCAACCGTCAACCGGGCTGCTGGTGGTGAATTTCAGCATGCTGGCCAGCGGTCCTTGCGCCCGACCTTCTACCGTCAGCGTGGAATTGGCCGCGCCCAGGTCATCAATCCCGACTTTGACACCACTCAGTGGCACACCCAGCGTGCTGCCACTGCGCGCGGTAATCAGCATCTTTTCATTGTGAAACCCCAGATCGGCCTGGATGTTGTCGATGGTTGGCCAGCCTTTTTCATACAGCAAACGGCCTTGTTCCACCTTGGCATCAACGCTGAATTGCCCACCCTTGCCACCGGCAAAGGGGAAGTTGGCCAGATCCCCCTTCAGCACCATGCGGACATTGCTGGCGGTGCCGCCCTGCAAGCCGGCATTCAGCCAGCGCAAGGTATCCTGCCCCACTGCATGCGGCAGGTAGGCCGGCACACGCACGGCGGCCACCTTATCAACATCGGCAGTAAAGTCGACCACACCCGGCCCCTTGCCATCATGCTGGTAGCGACCGCCGAAATGGCCGCTGAGATCGGCATTGGCAAAAGCCACATCGTGAAATTCGACATCGGTCTGCTGGCCGTGATTGCGCCAGTCCACGCGGCCATCCAGCCGATCGAAGTCGAGCAACTGCGGAAATACCGCCGGATAATTGAGCGCGGCATGTCGGCTATTGAGCTTCAACTGGCCGCCCTGCTCACCAAAGCTCAGCTCGCCAGTGACGCCACTGACACCGGGCACAGAGGAAAACGCTTGCCAGGCCAACTGCTCAAAGCGGGTGGCCACCGCATACTGGCGTGGCGACTGCAACGGCCCCTGCCAGCTCAACGACAGGTTTTTCAGCTGCCCGCTGGGTGCGAAACGGGCAAACAGCGAATTACCATCTCCGCCCAGCGCATGAATAAACGGTGTGAGATGGGCCACATTGACATTATCCAGCGTCAGCTTGCCCTGCCCCTGCTCGCCCGGCGTCCAGTCACCACGGATGGAGGATTTGTCGAAAGCCAGCCCGGTGGCGCTGGCCAAAGTCAGATTGGAGGCATTGATGGCATAGCTGCCGTTGGCAGACCGCTCCAGCTGCAACTTGCCGCTGATAGCCGGCAACACCAGCGTGCGCGCATCCCTGGGGGTATAGGCCGCGTCATGGATGCGGACATCGGCACTCAGGCTGTTGATGTGGCCATCGGCAAAATCCGCCTCCAGCGTACCGCTGCCTTCACCTTTATTGATCAGGCCGATCTTTTCCATATAGCGCGACACCATGCCGGCCTGCGCACCGTTCAGGCGTATGCGCATATTGCCGGCCCAGTTGCGCCACTGGAGAAAATCATTGCCGCGCCAGGCCAGCTCCATGTCAAAACCCTTACCCAGCGTGGCCGCTGGCAGGCCGGACAAGGTCAGACGGTGACCCAGCAGGGTTTGGCTCAGCGTCAGCTGCCCCTGCTGCAAATCCAGCCGCGGCAGGCCCAATGCCTGATCTTCCCAACTGATGCGCGCCTGGCGGATGTCGATACGGCTGTGCTTGAGCAACCAGTTGGCAGACGGCTCGCTATCTTCGGCTTGCGGTTGGGCCGCCGGCGCGCTCATGTCGAAGCCATTCAGCAGCACATGGCCATCGGCCCGGCGCAGCAGGGCCACGCTTGGCCCATCGATGGTCACGCTGGAAAACAGCGGCTCCCATGACAGCAGCGACCACCATGACGGCACCACCGCCACCTGTTTCAAGGTCAGCGCATCGGCGGTAACCGGATTGGCAATGCGCAAGCCACGCAGTTGCAACTGCGGAGCCACCCCCAGCCACTGGCCGGACAAGGAGGCCACCGACACCTGGCGGCCGGTAGCCTGCGACAAACTCTGCTCAAGCTGGGGCCGAAATTGCTCCAGCCGCGGCAAGAACCACCAGTTGAAAACGGCAAAGCCGCCCCCCACCACCAGCAGTGCCAGCAGCAGCAACAGGCCGAGGGCTTGCAGCGATTTGCGCAGCAAACCGATGACGTGGACTCTGGCTAACAGATGCGGGGGCTTTTCCAAATGAGCTAAACCGATACAATGAAGTGTTACAGGACCCTAACGAGCGCCTCGTCATTATGCCAGCAAACCCGGATCATGCCATTGCCCAGAGCCGTGCCTTTTCACTTTATCTGGACCGCTTGCTGAGCGCGCGACCGGAGCAGCAAACCCTGTTGCAGCACAGACTGGCTCAGCCATTTGGCAGCGCCGAAATGGCCGGCTTTGCCGACTGGGAGGCGTTTGACACACCAGAGGCCATGACGCCGCCGCTGCGCAGCCTGCGCCAGGCGGTGATGGCGCGCCTGATCTGCCGTGACCACAACGGACTGGCCGATCTGGACGAGGTGGTGAGCACCATCAGCCTGCTGGCCGAATTTGCCGTGCAACAAGCCCTGGCCTGCGCCTGCCGTTCGCTGCCGCAATACGGCCAGCCGCTTGGCGAAGACAGCGGCGAAGTGCAGCAACTCATCGTGATCGGCATGGGCAAACTGGGTGGCGGCGAACTGAATGTCTCCTCCGACATCGACCTGATCTTCATCTACCCCGAAGGCGGCGAAACCAGCGGCCCGCGCAAGCTCAGCAACCACGAGTATTTCAGCCAGGTCGGCAAACGCATTATCAGCCTGATCAACGACGTGACGCTGGATGGACAGGTATTCCGCGTCGACATGCGACTGCGCCCCTATGGCGATTCCGGCCCGCTGGTGATGAGCTTTGCCGCACTGGAAAACTACCTGCTGACCCAGGGCCGGGAATGGGAACGCTATGCCTGGATCAAGGCCAAGGCACTCACCGGCGACATCGCAGGGCTGTCCGACATGGTCCGCCCCTTCGTCTATCGCAAATATCTCGACTACAACGCCTATGGCGCCATGCGTGAGCTGCATGCACAAATCCGCCGCGAAGTAGCCCGGCGCGACATGGTGGACAATATCAAACTGGGGCCGGGCGGCATTCGCGAAGTGGAATTCATTGCTCAGGTATTCCAGCTGATTCGTGGTGGCCGCGACAAAAGCCTGCAACTGCGCAGCACCCGAGCCACGCTCAACCGCCTGGCCGAGCTGCGCCTGCTGGAACCGGCTGCCGTGCAGGAACTACAGGAAGCCTATGCCTTCCTGCGCAATCTGGAACACCGCCTGCAATACCTGGACGACCAGCAAACCCAGACCCTGCCCACCAGCGAGGAAAACCAGGGCAAGATCGCCAGCAGCATGGGTTTTGCCGGCTGGCAGGATTTCCTCGACGCCCTCAACAGCGAGCGCCGCAAGGTCACGCGCCACTTCGAACAGGTATTCATCCTGCCAACCGAAACCGCACCGGACCACCCGCTATCCTGCCTGTGGCGCGACATCTGCGAACAGGACCCGGCAGAACAACTCTCCAGCCTGGGCTTTGATGATGTCAGTGGCGTCACCGGGCAGCTGCGCGCACTGGCGCAGAGCCAGCGCTATCAGCAGATTCCACTGGCTGGCCGCAAGAAATTCGACGCTCTGATCCCGCCCTTGATCGAAGTGTCCACCCACTTCCCCAACCCGGCGGCCACCCTGTCGCGCATCATCAACCTGATGGAGGCCATCAGCCGGCGCGCCTCCTACCTGGCACTGCTGACCGAATACCCGCAGACCCTGCAACGACTGGCCACCCTGTGCTCGGCCAGTGCCTGGGTGTCCAACTACCTGACCCGCCACCCCATCCTGCTGGACGAACTGCTGGATGCCCGCGTGCTGTACGCCACGCCGGACTGGCCGGCGCTGGCCAGCCAGCTGCAAGAGCAAATGCAGCAATGCGAGGGGGACGTTGAGGCCAAGATGGACACCCTGCGCCACTTCCAGCACGCCCAGGCCTTCCGCCTGGTCGCACAGGACATCGCCGGCATGTGGACGGTGGAGGCACTGTCCGACCAGCTATCCCTGCTGGCCGACACCGTGCTGGACGCCACGCTGCGCCATGCCTGGCTGGACATTCCCAGCCGCCACACCGACACCCCGCGCTTCGCCATCATCGGTTACGGCAAGCTGGGTGGCAAAGAACTGGGCTACGCCTCAGACCTGGACATCATCTTCCTGTATGACGACGATCACCCGGACGCCACCGACCTGTACTCGCGCCTGGCGCGCAAGATGTCCACCTGGCTGACCAGCGCCACCAGCGCCGGCATTCTGTACGACATCGACCTGCGCCTGCGCCCCAACGGTGCCAGCGGCCTGCTGGTCAGCTCGCTGCAAGCCTTTCGCAGCTATCAGGAAAAACAGGCCTGGGTATGGGAGCATCAGGCACTGACCCGCGCACGCTATGTCGCCGGCGCGGCCGATATCGGCGAAGGTTTCGAAGCCATCCGCCACGACGTACTGACCCAGCCCCGCGATCTGGACAAGCTGCGCAGCGAAGTGCTGACCATGCGCCAGCGCATGCTGGAAAGCCACCCGGCGCAGGAATACGACGTCAAGCATGCTCGCGGTGGCATCATCGATGTGGAATTCATCGTGCAGTACCTGATTCTGGCCCATGCCGGCCAGCTACCCGCCTTTACCCGCAATACCGGCAATATCGCCCTGCTGGCCGTTGCCGCCGAGGCCGGACTGATCAGCCACGAACTGGCCGAACAAGGCCGCGTCGCCTACCGCGACTACCGCAAGCTGCAGCATGCCGCCCGGCTCAATGAAAGCGGCAAGGTGGAAGTCAACGACCGGCTGCGCGCGCACTACCAGCAGGCGCAGCAACTATGGCTGCAGGTTTTCGGACCGGACAGTCTGGGCTGATGCCGTTTTTCGCTGCGGACGGTTCACAAGACGGCGACGGACGGTATAATCGGCAGGATACAAAACACAATGACGGAGAGCTCCAAGATGTCGATGGCAGATCGTGACGGATTCATCTGGTATGACGGCAAACTGGTTGACTGGCGCGACGCCACCACCCATGTGCTGACCCACACCCTCCACTACGGCATGGGCGTGTTCGAAGGCGTGCGTGCCTATGAAACCCCCAAAGGCCCGGCAATTTTCCGTCTGCAGGATCACACCGACCGTCTGTTCCGCTCCGCCAAAATCCTGGGCATGGACCTGCCCTTCAGCAAGGACGACATCAACCAGGCCCACCTGGACGTGGTGAAAGCCAACAAGCTGCAATCCTGCTACTTCCGCCCCATGGCCTTCTATGGTTCGGGCAAGCTGGGCGTGGCCCCGAAAAAAGACGACGTGCGCATCATCGTGGCTGCCTGGCCGTGGGGTGCCTATCTGGGTGAAGAAGGTCTGGAAAAGGGCATTCGCGTCAAGACTTCGTCCTTTACCCGCCACCATGTCAACATCACCATGTGCAAGGCCAAGGCCAACGGCAACTACATGAACTCCATCCTCGCCAATAACGAGGCCACGGCAGACGGCTACGACGAAGCCCTGCTGCTGGATGTGGACGGTTTCGTGGCCGAAGGCTCGGGCGAAAACATCTTCATCGTGCGCAAGGGCAAGCTGTACACCCCGGACCTCACCTCCGCGCTGGAAGGCATCACCCGCGACACCGTGGTGCAGATCGCGCAGGAACAGGGCCTGGAAATCATTGAAAAACGCATTACCCGCGACGAAGTGTATAGCGCCGACGAAGCCTTCTTCACCGGCACCGCCGCCGAAGTCACCCCGATTCGCGAACTGGATCGCCGCGCCATCGGCGAAGGCAGCCGTGGCCCGATCACCGCAGCCATCCAGCAGAAATACTTCAATATCGTGAAGGGCCTCGATGCCGAACACGAACACTGGCTGACCTACGTCAAGTAAACTCATCCAAGCAGCAAGGGCCGGCAGCGCCGGCCTTACAAGGAAAGACCATGGCTGAACTGAAAGAAAACACCCGGCGCGTCATCGAAGTGACCGCCAAAGACCTGCCCCTGCACTGCCCGATGCCGGACATGGTGGCCTGGAATTCGCATCCGCGCGTCTTCCTGCCCGTACACAAGACCGGCGAAGCACTCTGCCCCTATTGCGGCACCCAGTACAAGCTGACCGGCCCGGTTGGTCATCATCACTGAGCCCCGGCAGCAGTCAGCAAGCGAAAGGTGCGGGCCCCCGCACCTTTTTCGCTTGATCGGCCACCAAATCAGGGCCACCCTGCCCCATCCTGCAGGATGGCGCTGATTTGGAAGCGGAAAACTTCATGAAGAAAAAGATACTGGTCATTGGCCCCTCCTGGGTGGGCGACAGCGTCATGGCCCAGCCGCTGTATCAGCGCCTGCACCAACGCCATCCTGGCCTGGAACTGCACGTCTTTGCCCCAGCCTGGACCTTGCCCTTGCTGGAACGCATGCCCGAGGTCGCCAAGGCCCACCTCAACCCCTTCGGCCACGGTGCCCTGCGCCTGCGCGAGCGCTGGCAGACTGCCCGCAAGCTCAAGGCTGAAGGCTTTGACCAGGCCATTGTCCTGCCCAACTCGATCAAATCAGCGCTGATTCCGCTGTTTGCCGGCATTCCGTTGCGCACCGGTTTCATCGGTGAATCGCGCTACTGGATTCTCAACGACAGTCGTGAGCTGGACGAGCAGGAATTGCCGATGATGGTTGAGCGCTTCTGCGCCCTGGCCGAAGACCGCAACAAACCGCTGCCGCGCCCCATCGCCCACCCGGCACTGGTGACCAATGCCCAAAGCCGGCAACAGACCGCCAGCCGCCTGCAACTGGACACCAGCCGCCCGGTAGTCGCCTTCTGCCCTGGCGCGGAATATGGCCCGGCCAAACGCTGGCCGGCACGCCATTTTGCCGAACTGGCCAAACGCTTTGATGCCGCCGGCTTCGCCGTCTGGCTGTTCGGCTCGGGCAAGGATCAGGAAATCGGCGCCCAGATTGCCCAGCTGGCAGATGGCAAAGCCATCAATCTGTGCGGCAGCACCGGCCTGGAAGAAGCCATCGACCTGATGGGCCTGGCCCGGCTGGCGGTGTGCAACGACTCCGGTCTGATGCACGTCGCCGCCGCACTGGGCAAGCCGCTGGTTGCGCTGTATGGCTCGTCCAGCCCGGACTTCACCCCACCGCTGTCCGAGCAGGCCGCCGTAGTCAGCCTTAACCTGGACTGCAGCCCCTGCTTCGAACGCAACTGTCCTTACCAGCACACCAACTGCCTGGAACAGCTGCAACCAGACCTCGCCTGGCAGGCCGCGCAGCGCTTTCTGCCCGAGCTGCACACCGCCCCCATTCAACTGACCCGCAGCACATAGGCTGAACCATGAGCGTACAAGACAAAAACAATCAGCCCGAAGAAAACAGCCGCCGCATGGAACTGGTGCGCGCTGCAGCCAAACTGTTTCGCGACCAGGGTTACGAACGCACTACGGTACGTGACCTCGGCAATGCCGTCGGCCTGCAATCCGGCAGCCTGTTCTATCATTTCCGAACCAAGGAAGAAATTCTGGTCGCCGTGATGGCACTGGGCATCAGCGCCACCACCGAACAACTGGGCGCAGCCATCGCCAGGGCGCGCAACCCGCGCGACAAGCTGTCCGCACTGTTTCATGTCCACCTCAGCTCGCTGCTGGGCGACAACCAGGCGGCACTGGAAGTCATGCTGTACGAATGGCGCAGCGTTTCCGCCGCCGCCAAACCGGGCCTGATCGTGCTGCGCGACCGCTACGAAGCACTGTGGCAGGAAGTGCTGGACGAGGCCGCAGCCGCAGGTCTGGTCAAGCAGGATACCCGCCTGCTGCGCCGCACCTTGCTGGGCAGCCTGCACTGGTCCGTGCAATGGTACAAATCCGAGGGCGAGCTGAGCGTCGATGAGCTGGCCGAGCGCATGCTGGCGCTGGTTTTGTTGAAGTAAACCCACACAGCACCAGGCTGACGCTCATTTTTTCAGCAAAACCAGTGCAAAGTGTTCTAAAATCACAGGGTTAGCACCAAACCACAGGAGTTGCGATCATGGACAGCATCCATCGTCTGCAAAGCAGTAGCGCCAGCACCACCGCCAGCTTGCTACAGCAGGGCCGCAACTCCCGCGCCGCCAGCACCAGCCAGAGCAGCACGGAAACCGCCAGTACCACGCAATCCACCCGCACTCAGGGCAATACCGAACAGCTGCAGGCACAAGTCAGCCAACAAGCGCCGAGCAACAGCCGCTCGCAACAAAGCCAGAACCGCCTGCAGATCGAACAGGAACTGAGCCGGCAACTGGCCTCCAGCCAAAGCAGCAGCACCAGCTCGACCGCCACGGTCAATGCCAGCCAGGCCAGCAGCGACACCCGCAGCAATAATGACAGCACCAGCGCCGCCCTGAACCGTAGCGAGCGCACACCGGCAGCCGCCAGCAGCCGCTCCTCCAGCGGCACAGCCAGACCAGACAGCACACAGACCACCGCCAGCAGCACGGTGACCACGCCAGAGAATAAGGCACAGGCAACGCTGGAAAGCCAGAAGAGCAGCGGCCAGATTGCCGTGGCGCAGTACCAGAACAATCAGTCGCTACTGGAAACATCCACCCAGGCCAGCAGCCGGCGCATCAGCGAAAGCGCCTGAGTCTGCCATCAACAACGAGCACAGCGGGTCTGCCCCGCGGTGCTCGTTTGCTTTTGCCGCCCCATTATTGCCCAACATGCCCAGCCGCCAGTGCCTTGGCTTTCAGCTGGCCGGCACGATCTCCCTGCTCACCGGCGCGGGCATACCAGCGCATGGCTTCGCGCCAGTTTTCCTTCACGCCTAGCCCATGCTCATACTGGCTGGCCAGCAGATACTGCGCGCCCACATCGCCCTGCTCGGCCGCCGCCAGATACCAGCGCGCCGCAGTGGCATAATCCTGCCTAGCACCACGCCCCAGGTAATACTGGGTCGCCACACTCACCTGCGCATCACGATGCCCCTGCCTGGCAGCGGCTTCAAACAGACGGGTGGCCCGCTGCATGTCACGCGGCAAGCCATCGCCACTTTCATAGACCTGTGCCAGTACGTACTGTGCCGATGACAATTGTGCGGCCACCGCTTGCTGCAGCCATTTCAGGGCCAGTTCCCGATTGCGCGGCACGCCCTCGCCACGCCAGTACAGCATGGCCAGATCATATTGCGCCACCCTATCCCCACGCTCGGCCCCGGCTTTGAACGTGCGGAAGGCAGCGGCATAATCTCCGGCCTGATAACTGGCCCACCCTGGCAACGACGGCTTTTCCGCAGCCACGGCCGACATGGCTAGCCCGAACAGAAGCAGCAGGACAACTCCATTTTTGCAATGCATGTGGCACCTCCTGCCAATTGGTCGCCACGGCTGCCGATTTCTTACAGACGTAAAAAAAGCGGCTTGCGCCGCTTCTGACTGCTACCGACTCAGGCCCTGACGTCGACGCTTTGTCCCAAGTGTGCCGGATTGGATGCCGCCTGGCTGATCTGGGTGCCGGTATCGCTTGCACCCTGCACCAGAGACAACACCGACTGGCCACTGGCCTGCAGGGATTTTTTCAGGGCGAAAACCTCGGTCGCCGATGAAACATTCTGTCCGCTTACTTGACTTATTCCGTCCATGCCCTCACCTCCCAAGTCAACAAATGCTACCAGATCAGTTTAGACGGCCTGCGCCATCCTGTCATGGCAAAGCTGCTAAAATGACAACCCAACGACCTAAAACAGGAATACCACGATGAGCGACACCCGTCACAGCCCCCTCCTGATCCTTGGTTCCGGCCCTGCCGGCTATACCGCAGCCGTGTATGCCGCCCGCGCCAACCTGAAGCCTGTGCTGATCACCGGCCTTGCTCAAGGTGGCCAACTGATGACCACGACCGAAGTGGACAACTGGCCTGCCGATGCCAGCGGCGTGATGGGTCCTGAGCTGATGCAGCGCTTCCAGCAGCATGCCGAGCGCTTCGGTACGGAAATGATCTTCGATCACATCCACACCACTCATCTGCATGAAAAACCGATCCGCCTGGTTGGCGATGCCGGCGAATACACCTGCGATGCGCTCATCATCGCCACCGGTGCTTCCGCCAAATACCTGGGCCTGCCTTCCGAAGAAGCCTTTGCCGGCAAGGGCGTATCGGCCTGCGCCACCTGCGATGGCTTCTTCTATCGCAACCAGGATGTTGCCGTGGTTGGCGGCGGCAACACCGCCGTGGAAGAAGCACTGTATCTGGCCAATATCGCCAAGCATGTCACCCTGATTCACCGTCGCGACAGCTTCCGCGCCGAGAAGATCATGATCGACAAGCTGATGTCGCGCGTAGCTGAAGGCAAGATCACCCTCAAGCTGAACGCCAGCCTGGATGAAGTACTGGGCGACGACAGCGGCGTGACCGGTGCCCGTCTCAAATTTACCGACGGCAGCACGGAAGATATCAAGCTGATGGGCGTGTTCATCGCCATCGGCCACCAGCCGAATACCGATATCTTCAAGGGCCAGCTGGAAATGGATGCCACCGGCTACCTGATCACCCGTGGCGGCCGCGAAGGCAATGCCACCCTGACCAGCGTGGACGGTGTTTTCGCCGCCGGCGACGTGCAGGACCACATCTACCGCCAGGCCGTCACCAGCGCAGCCTCCGGTTGCCAGGCCGCCCTGGATGCCGAGCGCTATCTGGATAGCCTGAAGTAATATCTTGAAGGCCTTCAAGGACACATTGAAGGAAATCCGCCGGCAGACGCGTCTACGTGACACGTCTGCCGCGCCCGCATCCCCTCCGCCCGCCCCACCCGAGCCCGACTTCAAACAGCTGTTCAGCGATGTCATCCCGCTGAAAAGCCCACCACGTCACATTCCCCAGCCCAGAAAACCCAGCCCGCACCCGAAGCACCGGCATGTCCAGCACGGACTCTCCCGCCAGAGCGAAATGGAAGTACTGCGCCACATGGTTGGCCTGTTCGAACCCGCCGAGCACCTGGGACAGTTCTGCCGCAGCGGCATGCCCAGCCAGACACTGAAGCGCCTGCGCAATGGCCACTGGCCGGTAGCCTGCCAGCTGGATCTGCATGGCATGGACCGCTACCAGGCGCAGGATGCACTGGCGCTGTTTTTGCACCGCGCCCGCCGCCGTGGCCCCTGTCTGCGCATCATTCACGGCAAGGGCTTTGGCTCCAACGGCCAGCCGGTATTGAAAAAGCTGGTGCGCTCCTGGCTCAGCCATCACCCGGAGGTGCTGGCGTTTTGCCAGGCCAGTGAGGAGATGGGGGGCGACGGCGCGCTACTGGTGTTGATACGGCGTGGTCAGCACGAGGAATACGGCTCAGAATCCGGATGACAATAGTAAGAAATTTCCGCTAAGCTCAAAGCAAGGCGGTTGCATTCCCATCAACCACCACCATCAGGAGTCTTGCATGTCAGGTACAGCCTGCCCCGACTTCACCCTGCCCGGCACAGCCGGCACCACGTTTTCCCTGTCTGCAGCCCCCAAGCCACTGGTGATTTACTTCTACCCCAAGGACAACACCCCCGGCTGCACCAATGAAGCCATGGATTTTCGTGACCTGCACAGCCAGTTTGCCGCAGCAGGCGTCAGCATTGTCGGCATCTCCCGCGACAGCCTGAAATCACACGAAAACTTCAAAACCAAGCTGGAACTGCCGTTTGAATTGCTGTCCGATGCGGAGGAAACGGTTTGCACCCTGCTTGATGTCATCAAAATGAAAAACATGTACGGCAAACAGGTAAGGGGAATCGAGCGCAGCACCTTCGTGATCGATGCCGCCGGCATGATTGTTCGTGAGTGGCGCAAGGTCAAAGTACCCGGCCACGCCGCTGAAGTTCTTGCCTTTGTAAACACTCTCTAAACGCAGTGCCCCGGTCTGCCGACCGGGCCCTGCATCGCCAAGGGGTCCATCATGGTAAGCCGTAAGAAAAGCAAAACCACCAAGCTGTTCGTTCTGGACACCAATGTATTGCTGCACGACCCTACCAGCTTGTACCGCTTTGAAGAGCACGATGTTTTCATCCCCATCATCACCCTGGAAGAGCTGGACGCCCACAAGAGCGGCATGTCCGAAGTGGCCCGCAATGCCCGCCAGACCAGCCGCTTCCTGGACGATATCGTCAGCGGCTGCGAAACCAAGATCGAAGCCGGCATCACCCTGAAAAATGCCAGCCGCGAAGCGGCTACCGGCAAACTCATCCTGCAGACCCAGGCCATTCACAGCGTACTCCCCGCCTCACTGCCGGTCGGCAAGGCCGACAACCAGATTCTCGGCATCGTGATGGCCCTGAAAGAGCTGCATCCGGAGCGCTCGGTCATCCTGGTGTCCAAAGACATCAATATGCGCATCAAGGCCCGCGCACTGGGGCTGGATGCCGAAGATTATTTCAACGACAAGGTGCTGCAGGATTCCGACCTGCTCTATACCGGCACCCGCGAAGTCGACCAGACCTTCTGGGAACGCAACGGCAAGGACATGAAGTCGTGGCAGGAACAGGGCCGCAGCTATTACCAGCTCAAAGGCCCGGACGTTCCCAACCTGCACATCAACCAGATGCTGTGGCAGGATGGCCCGCAGCCGCTGCAAGCGCGTGTCAGCAAGGTCGAGGGCAAGGTAGCGGTCCTGCAGACGCTGAAAGACTACAGCCACCACAAAAACAATGTCTGGGGCATTACCGCCCGTAATCGCGAACAGAATTTCGCCCTCAATCTGCTGATGGACCCGGAAGTGGACTTCATCACCCTGCTCGGTCAGGCTGGCACCGGCAAGACGCTGCTCACCCTGGCCGCCGGCCTGGCGATGACACTGGAGCAGAAGCTGTATTCGGAAATCATCATGACCCGGGTCACCGTGCCGGTAGGCGAAGACATCGGCTTCCTGCCTGGTACCGAAGAAGAGAAAATGGCCCCGTGGATGGGTGCACTGGAGGACAACCTCGACGTGCTCAACAAGAGCGATGACGATGGCGGCGACTGGGGCCGTGCCGCCACCCGCGATCTGGTGCGCTCACGCATCAAGGTCAAGTCGCTCAACTTCATGCGCGGCCGTACCTTCCTCAACAAATACCTGATCATCGACGAGGCGCAGAACCTGACGCCCAAGCAGATGAAGACACTGATCACTCGTGCAGGTCCGGGAACCAAGGTAGTCTGTCTGGGTAATATTTCGCAAATCGACACCCCCTACCTGACAGAAGGCAGTTCCGGTCTGACCTATGTGGTCGACCGTTTCAAGGGCTGGGAACATTCCGGCCATATCACCCTGCAACGCGGGGAACGTTCACGTCTGGCAGATCATGCTGGTGAGGTACTTTGACTAAATGCATCCACGCCTCGAATTGATCCATGAGGCAGCTCAAGGGACGGAGCGCGACGCTCCGCCCCTTTTGTTTGTCCACGGCGCATTTTGCGCCGCCTGGTGCTGGCAGCGCACTTTCCTGCCCTGGTTTGCCCGACAAGGCTTTGACTGCTGGGCAATCAGCCTGGAAGGCCACGGCGACAGCGATGGCCAGCAATACCTGTCCGCCATCAGCATTGATGACTACGTGCGCAATCTGGACGCCGCGGTGAAACGCATCAAGCGCACGCCCATCATGATCGGCCACTCGATGGGTGGTTTCGTGCTGCAACAATACCTGACCAGCCGTACCTTGCCAGCCGCCGCCTTCCTCGCCTCGGTTCCGCCCACCGGACTGGCCTCCTCCAGCCTGCGCCTGCTGACCCAGGCACCGGGGCTGCTGCTGAACCTGAACCTGTACCAGCAAGGCAGTTACAACCCGGCGGAAAGCGAGCTGCGCGACCTGCTGTTGTCACACGATGCGCCAGAGGCCACGACAGCGCTGCTGACGCAGTGCTGCCAACAGGAAAGCCAGCGCGCAGTCATGGACATGACGCTGGTCAATCCGCTGGCCATCCGCCCCATCCAGCCCTTGCCCGCGCTGGTACTGGGCGCGGCAGAAGACATGCTGATCTCGCCGGAAGATGTGGTGGCCACCGCCGAGCGGCTGGATGTCAATGCGGAAATCCTGCCGCACATGGGCCACATGATGATGCTGGACACCCGCTGGGAGCGTACCGCCGAACGGCTGCTGCAATGGCTGGACACCCTGCATTTGCCACAGAAAACCGAGCGAAGCTGCCACGCACCGGCCTGAGCGCCGCCCGCATGAAAAAAGCCGCGAGACCCCTCGCGGCTTTTTTCTGCCTACCAGCGTACTCAGTCGCGCCGATGCGGCTGCCACAGCACATCAGGCCGGCCCAGCGCCTTGTTCAGGTGACGGGCCAGTACAAACAGCGCATCGGACAGGCGATTGAGATACTGACGGGCAGCCGTCGACACCTCGCTGTCATGCGCCGCAGTCACCACGGCACGCTCGGCACGGCGGCATACCGACCGGGCCTGATGCGCCAGACCCGCCTGGCGTGAACCACCCGGCAGGATGAACTCCTTCAGCATGGGCAGGTCGGCATTCATGGCCTCCACCCACTCCTCCAGCATCACCACATGCTCAGGCTTGAGCGCGGCATAACCCGGCACGGCCAGCTCGGAGCCCAGATCGAACAGATCATGCTGTACGGCCAGCAGGCGCTGCGCGACCTCTTCCGGCAAGTCTTCCGCCAGCAGCACGCCAATCACCGAGTTCAGCTCATCCACATCACCCAGCGCCCGCACCCGCGGGCTATCCTTGCCCACGCGGCTGCCATCTCCCAGCCCGGTACTGCCATCGTCCCCGGTACGGGTGACAATGCGTGACAGTCTATGCCCCATCAGTCCTGCTCCCCTCGCGGGGCATCATGCTGCCCCTGCTGCTCGCGCCCCAGCGCCAGAATGGCCTGGCGCAGGCTTTCTTTCAGTGTTTCACCAAACAACATGTCGTAGTCTTCTTTCAATTGCTGCATCACACCGGACAACATGTTCTTGGCCTGCAGCTCCAGTGCATCCTGTAGCCACAAGGACAGCTCCACCTTCATCCGTGGCAGCAGCTTTTCGTACATCGCCTCCACCAGCGCACGCTCATCCACCACCGCCACGGTGGCATCAGGCTTGCGCAGCGGATTCATCAGCGCGGCAGCGGCTGTGGCCGTGGTGACGGCGGCGACATTGAGCACTTCCACCGCCTTGCCAGCATCCTCAGCGGGTTGAGCTACCGTTTGCGGCATGGCCGCAGCAAAACTGGCACCCGCCAGCTCCTCAAGCAATGGCGGCTCGACTACTTGCGCCACGGCAGGCAGCAATGCCGGTTCTGGTGCCAGCTCGGGCAGGGCCGTCACTGGCAGCGGCGGGGCTGGCACCTCGTCTGGCAAGCTGGGAATGACCGGCATGTCGACTTGCGCGCTTGGCTGACGTTCGCTGGCAAAGGGTGACTCGGCAAACAGGCCCTGCACAGTGGCTGCCGGCACCTCCGGCTCGCCATCCACCTCGGTTTCGCTCTCCTTGTCCACCTCGCCTACATTGGGCCAGTCCTCTTCCTGCTCCAGCACTGGCAAAGCAACTGCGCTATCCGGTACTACGTGCTCCGGCGGCTCGTCCTGCCATTCAGCTTGCAGCAGCGGGGCCGCCGCCATCACCGCAGCTTCATCTGGCAATTTCACTTCGGTTTCATTCAGGCGGTCGACATCGCCCAGGCTGGGCCAGCCCTCTTCCTGCTCCAGCACTGGCAAAGCGACTGCATTATCCGGCGTTGCATGCTCCGGCGGCTCGTCCTGCCATTCAGCTTGCAGCAGCGGTGCGGCGGCCTGGACAGCCGCCTCTTCCGGCAATTCGAGTTCGGTTTCGTTCAGACGGTCGACATCACCCAGACTGGGCCAGTCTTCTTCCTGGCTGTCTGCAGCCACGACTCCCGGCAGGCCGGCCATGGCGGCTTGCAACTCGGCCTCGTCCAGCGAAGCGAAGGTTTGCTGGGCAGCGGCCGGTGCAGCATGAAAGCGCTGCAGGCTTTCTTCCTGCGCCAGCGTCAGCTCGGCCGCATGCAATACATCGTCCAGAGAACTGGGCGTCGCCGCCACCAGCGCCTGTGCGCGGGCCAGCAATTCAGCAGCAGACGGCCTGGCTTCCTCCACCTTGCCCACGCCACCACCCAGCACGCCATCAGGCAGGCTATCCAGTGAAATGGACAAACCACTTGGCAAAGCCGGTGGGGATTCGACCGATGGTGCAGATGGCACCGCATCATCAACAGTAACTGGCGGCTCGACCGGTGTTTGCCACACCTGCGCCAGGCGCTCGGCCAGTTGCTGCGAGGCAGCCAAGTCGGACAGGGGGGACTCGCTGGATGCAGCGACAGGCCATGACGGTTCGGGCTGACTATCCGGCACCGACGCTGCCGGCGCATGACTGTCCAGCATGAATTCGAAGCCATCCACCGCCATCACCGGTGCCTCCGGCTGCAAGACTGGCGACACACCCGCCGCTTGCGCGGCCGGCGGCTGCTCGTCTGGCAAGACCTGTTGCAGCGACAGCTCATCTGCCAGCGGCTCATCCAGATCAAGCGACGGCAAGGCCGTCAGGTCCAGCGCGGCAGCAGCCGGTGCGACCGCCGGGCTGGCGACGTCGAGATCCTCCAGCGTCAATTCCGGAATTTCCAGTTCCGCCATACCGTGACCTGGCGGTACCAGGCTTTGCTGCATCACGTCCAGTTCGCTGGAAAAGTCAAAATCCGGCACATCCAGCACTTCCTCGGCCAGTACCGGCACGGCGGACTCATCCACCACTTCATCCAGTACCGGCAGGTCCAGCTCGTCCCAGGAGGGCAGATCAGGCATTGGCGACTCGTTCATGGTCACTTGTGGCTCATGTCGTGATGTTGGATTTCATAGCCCAGAGTTCGATAGGCCTTGAAGCGGTAGCGCGCTGTGGCCAGAGCGGCCTCATCGGTTCCCACTATCTCCAGAATACGGGAAAAATGCTGCGGTGCGGGCGGTAATTCCGCCCCCAGATTCAGCAGTACCGGATGCTGCAGTGTAGGCGGCAGTTCGGCCGTCAGCCAGATCGGCGTTTGTGCCGCCTCGGCCGCATCCAGCCGGCAATGGGCAATGAACTGGGTATCGCCCAGACACCACAGCCGGTTGCTGAAGGTGTCCAGCGCCCGCTCATCTTCCAGCCACACCAGCAGGCGCTCTTGCTTGCGGAATACCGTTGCGGCCAGCTTGCAGGCGAACTCCTGCGGCTGGGCCACATTGGTATAAAAATCAATCCGCGTCATCTTCAACGATTTCTGGCGATTCGCGGCGCGGACGGCCACGACGCACTACATTGCCCAGGGCGATGTCGGCTCTATCCTGCAGGAACTGCACCAACAGCGGCACCGGACGACCGGTGGCACCCTTGTCCTTGCCGCTCTTCCAGGCGGTGCCGGCGATGTCCAGATGCGCCCAGTCGTAGGCCTTGGCAAAGCGCGACAGGAAGCAGGCGGCCGTAATGCTGCCACCCGGACGACCGCCGATATTGGCCATGTCGGCAAACGGGCTCTTGAGCAATTCCTGATACTCATCCCACAGCGGCATATGCCAGGCGCGGTCGGCCACTTCTTCGCCGGCGGCCAGCAGCTCACGCGCCAGGCTGTCCTGGTTGCTGTACAGGCCGGTGGCCACGTGACCCAGGGCAATCACGCAGGCACCGGTCAGGGTGGCCACGTCGATCACGGTATCCGGATTGAAACGCTCGGCGAAGGTCAGGGCATCGCACAGGATCAGCCGGCCTTCCGCGTCGGTATTCAGCACTTCGATGGTCTGACCGGACAGGCTGGTGATGATGTCGCCAGGCTTGACGGCATTACCGGCAGGCATGTTTTCGCAGGCCGGCACGATGGCCACCAGATTGATCGGCAGCTTCATTTCCACTGCAGCGCGGAAAGCACCCAGTACCGAAGCTGCGCCGCACATATCGTACTTCATCTCGTCCATGCCTTCGCCCGGCTTGAGCGAAATGCCGCCGGAATCAAAGGTGATACCCTTGCCGATCAGCGTCAGCGGACGGTCGTTCTTGTCCTTGGCACCCTGGTATTGCAGCACGATCAGCTTGGGCTCCTGCACGCTGCCACGCGCCACGGACAGGAAAGACGCCAGACCAAGCTCTTCCAGCTGTGTCTGGCCATAGATTTCCACGCCGCAGCCAAAGTCGGCCGCAATGCGCTCGGCCTCGTCGGCCAGATAAGTGGGCGTGCAGACATTGGGCGGCAGATTGCCCAGATCCTTGGCCAGCTTCATGCCGTTGCCAATGGCCAGGCCACGCTGCAAGCCCTTCTCGCCATCGGCCAGATCGCTGCGACGCGGCACTGCCAGCGTCAGTTTGCGCGGCTCGCGCACGCTTTCGTCCTGCTTGCTCTTGAAGCGGTCGAAGCGGTACAGCACATCCAGCGTGACCACGGTGGCCTGCTCGATCATCCACTCGACATCGTGTTTCTTGACGGTGAGTTCGGTCAGATAGCTGACCGCCTCGGTGGCCGAGGTCTGGGTCAGGCTGCGGATGGAGCTGCGTACCGCTTCGCGGTATTCCTTGGCACGGAAATCGCGCTCCTTGCCCAGACCCACCAGCATGACACGGTCGCACAGGGTGTGCGGCACCGAATGCAGCAGCAGCGTGCTGCCCAGCTTGCCTTCCATATCGCCGCGGCGGATGACATCGCTGATAAAGCCGTTGGAGATGCGATCCAGCAAATCGGCTGCGAAGGTCAGCTTGCGCGATTCATAGACACCTACTATCACGCAGGCAACGCGCTGTTTTTCCGGGCTGCCGCTTTTTATGTTAAATTCCATCTTGTACTCCCGTGTAATGCGAGTGTCAGTTGTTCCACTTCTTGACAGGCTGTCTGCACCGTTTTTTGTGCCGGAAAGCCCTGCCTGTAGCAGGCGAAGACAGAAGCTGCGTCCATCCCGAAATTTGCCGAAAACGGCGTTTCAGAGTTATCAAATCAAATTATCACTACGCTAGTCACAAAAAGTCAAAAAGGCACTGATAAATGGTTTTTCGTAAAAGCCTGACCCGAGAATTGACTTTTACCGCCCTGGGCGTATTTGTCGTCCTGCTGGCCATCATTCTCTCCACCCAGGCGATCAATTTGCTGGGCCGCGCCGCCGAAGGGCAAATCGCCAACGAGGCGGTTACTGCACTGATTGGTTTCTGGGCGCTCGGCCTGTTTCCGCTGCTGATGATCCTCACCGTTTTCGTCACCGTACTGGTGGTGATGACCCGTATCTGGCGCGATCACGAAATGGCGGTCTGGCTGTCTTCTGGCCTGTCGCTGCGCGACTGGGTGTGGCCGGTGATGCGTTTTACCATTCCGCTGGCCCTGCTGGTGGGCATTGTCTCGCTGTATATCGCACCCTGGGCAGAAGAACGCAGCCAGGTCTATGCCGAAATCCTCAAGCGGCGCGAAGAGATCAGCGCCATTGCGCCGGGCGTATTCAAGGAAAGTGGCTCTGGCAGCAAGGTGTACTTCATCGAAAGCTATGGCGGCGAGCATGGCTCGGCCACCAACATCTTCATGCAGGACATGAGCGAGGGCAAAGTATCCAGCATCTTTGCCAAGCGCGGCTACATTACCGTCAACGATGACAACGAGCGGGTGCTGGTGCTGGAAGATGGCCGGCGCTACGTGGGCGAGCCAGGCCAGTCCAACTACGAAGTCGGCAGCTTCAAGCGCTATAGCGTGGTCGTGGGCAATAACCAGAAGCTGGCCTCGCGCCCGAACAACCGTCAGGCGCAAAGCACCAGCACGCTGATTGGCAGCAGCGACCCGGCCTATCGCTCGGAGCTGGTATGGCGCCTGTCCATGCCGCTAAGCTGCCTGGTGCTGGCTTTCCTGGCCATTCCCTTGTCCTACTACAATCCACGCAGCGGCCATGCCCATAATCTGGTCGTCGCCCTGCTCGGCTTCTTCCTCTACCAGAACAGCCTGACCCTGGTGCGCAACTGGATTACCCAGGGCAAGGTGGGCATGGCCAGCATTCTGGTGGTGCATGTCATTGTGCTGATCATTGCCGTTTTGCTGCTGAAATACCGCGACCGCCCGGCCAATACCGTGCGCCAGACCCTGAAATACTTCCTGCACAAGCACAGAGCCCGATGAAACTGATTTATCGCTACATCATCAGCGCGCTGACCCAGTCCACGCTGTTTACCCTGGCAGCCCTGCTGGGCCTTTACGGGTTTTTCGACATCATCCATGAAGTGCCGGATCTGAACCAGGGCGGCTACCACATTGGCAAGATGCTGGCCTATATCGCCATGCAGGCTCCCGGCCATGCTTACGAGCTGATGCCGCTGGCGGTGCTGATCGGCGGCATGGTGGCCATGACCCAGCTGGCCAGCTCCAGTGAATACACGGTGATCCGCACCTGCGGCATCACCCTGGGCCAGATTGCCCGCACCCTGCTGCTGTTTGGACTGGGTTTCGCCATCCTGACCACCGCGCTGGGCGAATTCATCAGCCCCTACTCGCTGCAACAGGCCGAGCGCATGAAACTGTCGGCCATGCGCTCGATGGTGGCGCAGGAGTTCCGCTCCGGCATCTGGGTCAAGGACAACAATAATTTCATCAATGTGCACGAAATGCTGCCGGACACCACCCTGCTTGGCGTGCGCATCTATACCTATGACGACAATTACCAGCTGGTCACCACCCGCTATGCCGAACGTGGCAGCTTCTTGCGCGGCACCCATATCTGGCAGTTGAGCAATGTGGTGGAAACCCATCTGTATGCCGATCACACCGAAAGCAAGTCGGTGCCGCTGGCGCAATGGACCTCCATCATCGAGCCGGACATCCTGAATGTGCTGCTGGTGGTGCCAGAGCAAATGTCGGCCATGAGCCTGGTCAAATACATCGAACACCTGAGTGCCAACAAACAGCAAACCCAGCGCTACGACATCGCCCTGTGGGGCAAGCTGTTCTACCCCTTGGCCTGCGTGTCGATGGCACTGGTGGCCCTGGCGTTCACGCCGCAGCAGCGCCGCCACGGCCAGCTCGGCCTCAAGCTGTTTGCCGGCATCTGCCTGGGGGTGGGCTTCCACTTCATCAACCGCCTGTTCGGTCACCTGGGTTTGCTGTACAGCTGGAACCCGGTGATTTCGGCCACAGTGCCCACCTTGCTGTTTCTGTTCGCCGGCATCGCCCTCATCCTGAAACAGGAAAGACGCTGACATGGAAGAATCCACCACCGACCTGACCCAGGACCTGCGCAAACAGCTGGCCAGCCAGCGCCAACAGCTGGTTGAGCACTATCTGGGCGAACGCGACCCGCAGCACTATCTGGCGCAGCACAGTCTGGCGGTGGACCATATCCTGCAACAGCTGTGGCAACAGGCAGGGCTGGATGCCGATGCCACGCTGATTGCCGTCGGCGGCTACGGCCGTGGTCAGTTATTCCCCTGTTCCGACATCGACGTGCTGGTTTTGCTGCCCAGCCCCACCCCGGCCGCGCTGCCAGAGCGGGTGGCGGCACTGATCAGCCGCATGTGGGATATCGGGCTGGAAGTCGGCCACAGCGTACGCACCGTCGAAGAATGCCTGCAGGAAGCCGCTGCAGACATCACCATCGAAACCAATCTGCTGGAAAACCGCCTGATTGCCGGCGCGGCAGCGCCCTACCATCTGCTGATTTCCCGTCTCGATTGCCAGCGCGATCCGCTCGCCTTCTTCGAGGGCAAGACACTGGAGCAGCAGCAGCGTCACAACCGCCATTTTGGCGTCACCAACAATCTGGAACCCAATATCAAGGAAAGCCCGGGCGGCTTGCGTGATCTGCACACCATCTTGTGGATCAGCAAGGCCATCGGGCTGGGCGAAAACTGGAGCGATCTGGTCCAGCGCGGCATTCTGACCCAGGCCGAAGCCAGGCTGATCCACCATAGCGACCGCCAGCTGCAACGGCTACGCATCGACCTGCACATCCTGGCGCGCCGCCGCGAAGACCGGCTGATTTTCGACCTGCAGCAAAGCATGGGCCTGGCCTTCGGCCTGCAGGACACCCCAGCCAAGCGCGCCAGCGAACAGGTGATGCAGCTGTATTTCCGCTCGGCCAAGACGGTGAGCCAGCTCAACGGCATCCTGCTGCCCAATCTGCGTGCCCGGCTGTATTCGCAAGTGCCGCGCATCACCCAGAACCTGAACGAACGCTTTTACTCGGTCAACGGCATGCTGGGCATCCGCCGACCGGATGTATTCGAGAAAGAGCCGTCAGCCATTCTGGAAGCCTTCTACATGCTGCAACGCAATCCGGAACTGACCGGTTTTGCCCCGCGCATGTTGCGTGCGCTGTGGCATGGCCGCAGCCATATCAACGACCGCTTCCGCAAGAATCAGGAAAACCGTCGCCTGTTCATGCAGATGCTGCGCGAACCCGGCCTCACCCGCTGCCTGCGCCGCATGAATCTGTACGGCGTACTCGGCCGTTATCTGCCGGGCTTTGGCCGTATCGTCGGCCAGATGCAGCACGACCTGTTCCATGTCTACACCGTGGACGAACACATCCTGATGGTGGTGCGCAATCTGCGCCGCTTCGCCATCAGCGCCTTCAACCACGAATATCCCTTCCTGTCGAAGCTGATCAACGACTTCGAGCGCCCGGAAGTGCTGTATGTGGCCGGCCTGTTCCATGACATCGCCAAAGGCCGCGGCGGCGATCACTCCACCCTGGGCATGGTCGATGCCCGCGAGTTCTGCGAACAGCACGAACTGTCGGCCGAAGATACCGAACTGGTGGTGTGGCTGGTGGGGCAGCATCTGACCATGTCGAGCATCGCGCAGAAGCAGGACATCTACGACCCCGACATCATCCAGCGCTTTGCCGAACTGACGCAGACTCCGCGCCGGCTGGCGGCACTGTATCTGCTGTCGGTGGCGGACATTCGCGGCACCAGCCCCAAGGTATGGAATGCCTGGAAAGCCAAGCTGCTGGAAGACCTGTACAACGCCACCCTGCGCGTCTTGCTGCGCGGCGGCGAAGTGGACCTGAACTCGGAACTGGAAGAACGCAAGACCCAAGCCCTCAGCCTGCTGCGCCTGTATGCCGTACCGGCCGGCGTGGAGCAAAAGCTGTGGTCGCAGCTGGACATGCTGTACTTCCTGCGCCACGAGGCCAAGGAAATCGCCTGGCACGCCCGCATCCTCAACCGTTTCGTCAACATCGAAACGCCCATGGTGCGCGCCCGGCTGTCGGACGACCACGAAGGCATCCAGGTACTGATTTACACCCCGGACAAGCCAGAGCTATTCGCCCGTACCTGTGCCTTTTTCGGCCGCACCAATTACAGCATTGCCGATGCCAAGGTCTACACCACGCGCCACGGCTATGCGCTGGATACCTTTCATGTCTTCATTCCCGAGCACCACGACGGGGATTATCGCGACATGATCAACTTCATCGAATTCGAACTGGCCGAGTGCCTGCGACTGGAAACCCCACCGCCACCGCCAGCCAACGGCCGCATCAGCCGCCATCTGAAGCACTTCCCCATCGCGCCGCAAGTGCTGATCCGCCCGGACGACAAGGACAATTACTATGTCCTGTCCATCGTCGCCGGCGACCGGCCCGGCCTGCTGGCCCGCATTGCCAAGGTGCTGGCGGACTACCGTCTGAGCGTGCAGTCGGCCAAGATCATGACCCTGGGCAGCCGTGCGGAAGACTCCTTCCTGATCAGCGGCCCCGGCCTGAAGGACAACAAGACGGTGCTGGCACTGGAAAGTGCGCTGATCGCCGCCCTACGCATCTGAATGTTGCCAGGCCGCCCACCGCAGCCCGGCACAGGCTTTGACCGCAGGCCCCGGCCACCGTATGCTGAGCGATCAACTTACGCAAACGTAATGCCATGCTCTATTTCGAAGACCTGACCGCCGGCCGCCGGTTTCACACCGCCAGCCACACCATCACGCAGGACGAAATCATCCATTTCTCCCGCCAATTCGACCCGCAACCCTTCCATACCGACCCGGAAGCCGCCAAGGCCAGCTTTTTCAACGGGCTGGCGGCATCAGGCTGGCACACCAGCAGCCTGACCATGAGCCTGATCACCGCCAGCGAGCTGAAAAATGTCGCCAATGGCCTGATCGGCATGGGTATCAAGGAAGTGCGCTGGCCACAGCCCACCCGCCCGGGCGATACCCTGCGTGCGGAAATCGAAGTGCTGACCAGCAAACGCTCGAGCAGTCAGCCGGGTTTTGGCGTCGTACAACTGCGCTGGACTACCCGCAACCAGCACGACGACATCGCCATGCAGCTGGAAACCTCGATCTGGGTTGCCTGCCACCCCACATCCTGAGCACCGCCCGTCACCACGCATGAAAAAACCTGCCGTCCGCAAGGGAGGGCAGGTTTTTTCATGCTCAGCCAGCGTCAGTAGCCGCTCAGCGCTGTTGCCATTTACTAAAGGTATCGGTCAGTTGCGCCAGATCGACCGAGGTCTCGGCCAGATGGCTGGCACTGTCGCCAATCGACTGCGTGGTGTGCAGATCCTGTTCGGACAGCGCATTCAATTGCTCCAGCGCTGCCGCCATCACATTGATGGAGTCGGACTTGCTGCCCATCTCCCGCGCCAGCTGCTGCGCCTGCTGGCTGGACTGTTCCGCCGCCTCGATCAGGCCCTGCAGATTGCCGGACGACAGACGGATCTGGCCATTGACCTCATCCACCTCCTCCACCGTGGCATCCATGCTGCTGACGGCCGAATGGGTAATCTTGCCGATTTCCTCGACGATGCCGCCAATGGAGTCTGTGGTCTTGGTGGTGCGCTCGGCCAGCTTTCTTACCTCATCGGCCACCACGGCAAAGCCGCGACCCATTTCTCCGGCTCGGGCGGCCTCAATGGCCGCGTTCAGCGCCAGCAGATTGGTCTGATCGGCGATCTCGCGGATCAGCGTGGTCATGCTGCGGATGCGGATCATCGCTTCGTCCAGCTCCACCATGGCACCACGTGACTGCGACACCACGCTCACCGCCCGCTGCGCCGCTGTCGTCGCCGCATCCATGGTCTGCCGCCCTTCGCGCGCCACCTGCTGGGTGTGTTGCGAGTCTTGCTGATTGTGTTCGGCCAAGCGCACCACATCCTGCACCGCCAGGCTGAGGGACTCCATATTGTGGCTGATCTGATTCAAGCCCTGGCGCTGCTCCACCGAGCGCTCCTGCAGCGCATGCATGTCATCCAGCAGCCCATGTGCCTGCTGCTTGGTGTAATGGCTGGCGCGCATCACATCGGCAATGGTGGCGCGGTAATGAATGCGCAAGGCCTCCAGCGAAGCCAGCACCTTGCCCAGCAAGCCACCTTCATGCGCCTGGATGGCATGATCCAGCCGGCCTTCCTGCAAGTCCTGGAAACGGCCATCCAGCACAGCCAGCGCAGAACGTATGCGCAACCAAGCCCAGGCAGCACTCCCCAGTGCCAGCAGGCTGCCGCCCACCCCCACGGTTTCACGCACCAGCTGCATGGAGTCAGGCAGGAAAAACGAAACCACGGCTACTGTCGAGCCAAGCAAGGCCAGTACCGGGGCGATTTTCAGCACATCGCGCTGCCTGGCATAGCGCTGCAGCGTGGAAGGCAGGGTCGCCTGCTTGTCCATCACTTGCCGGTATAGCGCAGCCGCCCCGTCCACATCCTGCCGTGACGGCCTGGAGCGTACCGACATATAACCCACGATGCGGCCGTGCTCGGTAATCGGCGTGACATAGGCTTCCACCCAGTAGAAGTCACCGTTCTTGGCCCGATTTTTCACAATGCCGCGCCAGGGTTTGCCTGCCTTTACCGTATCCCACAAGTCAGCGAAGGCTTCCACCGGCATGTCCGGATGCCGCACCATATTGTGGTTCTTGCCCAGCAGCTCAGCTTCGCTAAAACCGCTGATTTCAATAAAGGCACGGTTGGCGTAAGTGATGCTGCCCTTCACATCCGTCTTGGTGACGATGGGATTGACAGGATCGACGCTCAACTCATTGGTGGTGACAGGCAGATTGATCTTCATTTGATGTGTTTTCTTACGCTAATTTTAATTATTTGAAACAAATTATTTAATCAGCTCATTCTAACAACAAAGCACTAGCCTTAGCATATGAAACCTGCCATCAATTACCAGCCACGTGCACAAATAAAAACCCGCGCAAGGCGGGTATGGATTAACAGCTGGCACCAAGCGCCAGTACACAAACTGGCGACCTGAGCAACAGACAGTTTCAGCGAGAAACCTGGATCATGGCTGCGCTTTTCAAGGCTGCCAAATCACGGCCGCCGGCATAGCTCACCGATGACTGCAGGTCTTCCTTCAGTTCACGCAGCAGCTTGCCAATACTCCCCTTGTATTCCACCAGGATTTTCTTGCCCTCGACATTCACATAAGCCCCCTTGTTGAACTGCGAGGCGCTGCCAAAGTACTCCTTGTAATGCTTGCCGTTGATTTCAACAATTTCACCGGCAGACTCGTCATAGCCGGCGAACAGCGAGCCCGCCATGATCATGCTGGCACCACAGGCCAAGGCCTTGGCCATGTCGCCATGCTCGACGATGCCACCATCGGCAATCACCGGCACCTGCACCGCAGCAGCGCAGTCCTTGACCGTACTCACCATCGGGCGATGAAAGCCGGTCTTGTTCTTGGTAATGCAGACACGACCACCGGCAATCCCCGCCTTGATGGCATCGCAGCCCCAGCTTTCCAGATCACGCGCTGCCTCGGCCGTGGCGATATTGCCGCCAATCAGGAAGCTGCCGGGAAACTGCTGCTTGATGTGCTTGATCATGCGCTCGGCCTTGACACACCAGGCATTGGCCACGTCCAGGGTGATGTATTCCGGCGTCAGACCGGCGGCTTTCAGCTCAGCCAGTTGCTGCAAGGTATCGTCGTTGACGCCAACACTGATGGAAGCAAACAGCCCTTTTTCCTGCATGGCTGCCGTAAAGCGGCAAGCATCCACATTGAAGCGGTGCATGGTGTAGAACCAGCCCAGGCGGGCAAACGCTTCGCAGGTTTCCTCATCGACTACCGATTTCATATTCGAAGGGTAGATCGGCATGTCAAAGCGACGCGGTCCGAATTGCACCGAGGTATCGCACTCCTTGCGGCTGTCGACAACGGTTTTCTTGGGGACGAGGTACACGTCGCCATAGTTCAGTTCGGTAGTAATCATGCAAGTATTCCCTTCAGGCTGTAGTCGATAAAAATGCAGGGGCCCCAATAAAAAACGGGAGCCTCATGGGCTCCCGTTTACGGATTCTCCTGCGACGCCTCTCTTGGGCTCGCACGCAATGTCGAACCAAATCTACGCCGGCAATTTCTTCACGTCAAGCAATTATTTCTTCAAGTGAAGATTTATTTATCGAACCAGCAACCATCTTGCGGCTCGCCCAACCACTGCAAAATGGGCTTCCAGGCATCCCTATCCTTCTGGGTGCGCGAAGCTGGCAAGTCGAACAAGGTCATGCCAGAAGCCGCCGCCTGCACATACAGCTGGGTATCACGCAGCCAGCTCAGTACCGGCACATCGTGCTCGGCCAGAAAACGCTCCAGCTCCTTGGCCGAACGGGTGCGCGGATCAACCCGCATGCCAACTACAGCCATGAATACCTTGTTCTTGCGGACCGCTTTTTCCGCCAGCAGCTGTTCAAAAAACTCGCCACTGGCCCACATATCGAAAGGAGAAGGCTGAATCGGGATGATGATGCGCTCGACCCGCGCGATCAGGGAGGCCATTTTTTTGCCGTGCAAGCCGGCACCACTGTCCAGAACGATGACTTCAGTCCCCTTGGGCGGCTTGGCCGGCGTACCGGCAGACACTTCCCAGCCCTGAATCGCCGGCAATGTCGGAGCCCTTTCCTGCAACCAGCGCAATGAGGACTGCTGACGATCCACGTCGCCCAGCATGACATTACGACCGGAACAGGCAAAGTAACCTGCCAGATTGGTGGCTAAAGTTGACTTGCCACTACCACCCTTAGGATTCGCTACCAGCACAGACTGCACAATGGACCTCGCTCACTTGGTGATCGACCCACTATACCAGAGTCATCATGCTTGCAGGCAGGGGCTTGCCACATTAGGCTGACACGCTGGAGGAAAGCAAACCAATGAATTCAAACATGCAAGCCATCCTGTTCGACATGGATGGTCTGATGATCGACACCGAGAGCGTCAGCGGCCAGTCCTGGCTGCGCGCTGCCGCTGAAATCGGCGTTCCCATCCCCGAACATGTGATCCTGGGCATGGTCGGGCTGTCGGTAAACAAGAGCCTCGACCATGTCGCTGCCCACTTTCAGGACCGTAGCCTTGCCGAGAAACTGAGCCAGCGCTGCCGCCACCACTACCATCAGCTGATGAGCACGGGTGAACTCAAGCTCAAGACCGGCATCATCGAGGTGCTGGACTGGGTGCAAAGCCAGGCCATTCCACACGCAGTGGCCACCTCCACCCAGCGCCTGATGTGTGATCTCAAACTGCAACGTACCGGGCTGGGGCCTTATTTCCAGCACACCGTTGCCGGCGACGAAGTAGCCAATACCAAACCCGCACCAGACGTCTATCTGGCCGCAGCAGCCCTGCTGGACATCACACCGCAAGCCTGCGTGGTACTGGAAGATTCGCTGATCGGCATGCAGGCGGCGCTGGCTGCCGGCATGCGGGTGATTCTGGTGCCGGACATGGTCAAGCCAGCCGCACATGAAACAGCCGGTGCGCTGGCGGTATGCGAAGACCTGCACCAGGCCTTGGCACTGCTACAGACACTGTAAACCACTGCTCCCAAGGAAAAGGGGCCACTGCAATGCAGCGGCCCCTTTTCACGCCTTGCCGGGCTTCAACCCTCTGCACAAATGCGGGCGATCAGCTCGTCACGTACATCTTCATATTGCTCGACGCCAATCTGGCAAGTACCGGCTGCCTCATGGCCACCACCGCCGTATTGCAGCATCAGCGCGCCAACATTGGTACGGCAGCCGCGGTCGATGATCGACTTGCCGGTGGCAAACACGATGTTCTGCTTGTTCAGACCCCACATCATGTGGATGGAGATATTGCACTGCGGGTACATGGCATAGACCAGAAAGCGGTTGGCCGGGTAGATGGTTTCTTCCTGCAGCAGATCAAGCAGCAGCAGATTGTCATGCACCTGGGCACAGCGCTGGATCTGTTCGCGGGCCTGCTCTTCGTATTCCCGATACAGATCAACCCGCTCCTTGACGTCGGGCAGGGCCAGAATTTCTTCAATACTGTGATCGCGGCAATAGCCGATCAGGTCCATCATCAGTTGATAGTTGCTGACGGTGAAATTGCGGAAACGGCCCAGCCCGGTGCGGGCATCCATCAGGTAATTGAGCAATACCCAACCCGTTGGATTAAGGATTTCGTCGCGGGAAAACTGGGCAGAATCGGCCTTGTCCACCGCATCCATCATTTCGTCGCTGATACGGGTAAACACCTGCTTGCCGCCGAAATGGTCGTACACCACACGCGCCGCGGATGGTGCTGACGGATCGATGATGTGGTTATCGTGCTGGCCGTTGCGCAGCGTCTCCGACAGGTGGTGATCAAAGGCCAGATAGGCGCCCGGCACATACGGCAGATTGGTGGTGATATCACGTTCGGTGATTTCCACCTTGCCATCCTGCATATCCTTGGGGTGAACAAACTTGATTTCATTCACCATGCCCAGCTCGTTCAGCAGCACGGCGCAGACCAGGCCGTCAAAATCACTGCGCGTTACCAGGCGGTATTGCTGTTGCGACATTATTTTCTCCCCGAGATCAAAACATACCCGCGATACAAACCTGCCACCCCGCGGCGACAGGCCACATCAACTCTCATCCGTCATGAAATATACCTCACCCGCCAGCAGATCGTACAAGCGAGTTTGCAGCGCCTGGCTCTGCGCCTGCGGCATCGACAGCGTCAACACGACATGCTCGCCATATTCGACCGCGATCACACTGATTGCCAGCTCGGCACAGCAATGGCGCAAGCGTGATTCACTGGCAAAACCCACCCGGGCCAGACAGCTTTGCATCAGCACCACCGGCTGCAGCAGCGCCGTTTGCAATGCCGCATTGACCGCCTGGGTATAGGCGCGCACCAGGCCACCCGCCCCCAGCTTGATACCGCCGAAATAGCGCACCACCACCGCCAGTACATTGTGCAGTTGCTTGTGCATCAACACGTTGTACATGGGGCGGGCCGCCGTACCGGACGGCTCGCCGTCATCATCCAGCATGGAGTCACCACTCACCAGCAGCACCGCACAGTAATGGCGGGCATCAGGCCATTGTCGCCGCAGGGCGGCCAGATGCACCAGGGCCTCATCCCGGCTCTGTACCGGATACAAAGCGGCGATGAAGCGGCTTTTCTTGATTTCGATTTCCGCCACGACAGGCGCTGCCAGCTGAAACATTATTACGCTTTCCATGGTCAAAGCTGATGGATTGGCCTGCATGGTAACGCCATTCCACACCAGCTGCCTGCGCAAGCAGGCCAACATCACCAAAGGGAGCCACACCATGCAAGCCCTGCTGATTGTCCTTGCCCTGTTAGTGGAAGCACTCTGGCTGGCACTGGACAAGTGCTGGCTTGATAGGGAACAAGAAGCCGTGCTGGCCAGATACCTGCCCGACCGTGATCACTACTGAAAGCAGTTGTCAGCCGCCGCATTCGGCATGAGAATGCCAAATCTATCGTCATGAAAGACGCTTAACCTTGACCCATACCATCTGGCTGGTCGCCGCCCTGCTGGCACTGATTGCAGAATTCATGTCGGGCACCTTCTACCTGCTGGTGCTGGCGATTGCCCTGGCGGTTGCCGGGCTGGGTAGCCTGGCCGGTGCCAGCGAGGCGATCTGCTGGTTGCTGGCCAGCCTTAGCGGCAGCATCGGGGTGTTCTGCGTGGCACGCTGGCGCACCCGTCAGCGCCGCAGCAATCACACTATTCGGCCGGCGGATGATCCTGATATCGGCCAGACGGTACGCATCAGCGCACTGCTGGATGGCGGACTGGCCCGTGTACATTATCGCGGCACCGAATGGCAGGCTCAGCTTGCCGGTGACGGCCCCTGGCAGGTAGGCATGCAGGCTTATATCCATAGCCGCGACGGCAATGTGCTGATTCTCTCCCTCACGCAAACGGAAACCCGATAATCATGGAATTCGTCATCATTCTGTTCCTGGCCGTAGTGGTATTCATCATCAAGTCGGTCAAGGTAGTCCCGCAGCAGCATGCCTATATTGTCGAACGCCTGGGCCGTTATCACGCCACGCTGACGCCGGGCCTCAACATCCTCATCCCCTTCATCGACCGCCTGGCCTACAAGCACAGCCTGAAGGAAGTACCGCTGGATGTACCCAGCCAGATCTGCATCACCCGCGACAATACCCAGCTGAAAGTGGACGGCATCCTGTACTTCCAGGTCACCGATCCGCAGCGCGCGTCCTATGGCACCAGCGACTACCTGCTGGCCATCACCCAGCTGTCGCAAACCACGCTGCGCTCGGTCATCGGCAAGATGGAACTGGACAAAACCTTCGAAGAACGCGACGAGATCAACCAGATCG
Source organism: Aquitalea sp. FJL05 (assembly GCF_003852595.1). NCBI lineage: Bacteria > Pseudomonadati > Pseudomonadota > Betaproteobacteria > Neisseriales > Chromobacteriaceae > Aquitalea > Aquitalea sp. FJL05. The sequence continues at coordinate 109,210 of NZ_QAJS01000007.1, read as the reverse complement.
TGGTGGCCTCGCTCGATGAAGCCGCCATCAACTGGGGGGTGAAGGTATTGCGCTATGAAATCAAGGACCTGGTACCGCCGCAGGACATCCTGCACTCGATGCAGGCACAGATCACCGCCGAGCGGGAAAAGCGCGCCCGCATCGCCCAGTCCGAAGGGGTGAAGATGGAGCAGATCAACCTGGCCAACGGTGCCCGCGAAGCAGCCATCCAGAAATCACAGGGCGAGATGCAGGCCACCATCAATAATTCCGAAGGCAACAAGCAGGCCGCCATCAACAAGGCCCAGGGCGAGGCCGAGGCACTGCGCCTGGTGGCCGATGCCACGGCCGACGCCGTGCGCCGCGTGGCCGAGTCGATCAAGGTGGACGGCGGCATCGAAGCGGTCAACCTGAAGGTAGCCGAGCAATATGTCGCGGCCTTCGCCCAGCTGGCCAAGCAGAACAACACCGTCATCCTGCCCGCCAATGTGGCCGATGTCAGCTCGCTGGTGGCCACCGCCCTAAGCGTGGTGAAGCAAAGCAATCGTTAACATTTTCAACATGACGTCAGCCTTGCCCTGTCTTGTATAACGGGCAGGCTGCCCCCATAATCAGCCGCATGAAATTTTTATCCGACTTTCTTCCGGTAGCCCTGTTTTTCGGCAGTTACCTGATCACCCACGACATGTTCCTCGCCACCAAGGTGCTGGTTGCCGCCACCGCCTTGCTGTTCGCCTGGACTTGGTTCAAACACCGCAAGGTGGACGCCATGCAGTGGATCAACCTGATCCTCAGCGTCACCCTGGGTGCGGCTACCGTCATTTCGCACAACGATCTGTTCATCATCTGGAAATTCACCGTGCTGTACTGGCTGATGGCCATTGCCCTGCTGGTCAGCGACCTGCTGGGCAAGAACGGCCTGAAACTGCTGATGGGCGAACAAATCCAGCTGCCACAAGTCATCTGGCGCAAGCTGGCCTATGCCTGGGCCGCCTTCTTCAGCGCCATGGGCGCACTGAATCTGTATGTTGCCTTCAACTTCAGCCGTGAAATCTGGCTGAGCTTCAAGCTGTTCGGCAGTCTGGGCCTGATGGTGGTATTCGTCATCGCGCAAAGCCTGTTCCTGTCCAAATACATCGAGGATAAAAAATAATGCTGTACATCATCAGCGGCCAGGATCATCCCGGCAGTCTGGACAAGCGGCTGGCCTCCCGTCCTGAACATCTGGCTCGTCTTTCCGCCCTGCAGGAACAAGGCCGCCTGGTACTGGCCGGCCCCTGCCCGGCCATCGACAGCATTGATCCGGGCAGTGCCGGCTTTAGCGGCAGCCTGATCGTGGCCGAATTCTCCAGTCTGGAAGAAGCCCGCAACTGGGCCGATGCCGACCCCTATGTTGCCGCCGGCGTGTACGCCGCGGTGGAAGTTAAGCCCTTCCGCAAGGTATTCCCGGCATGAGCGACAGCGTCGCCCTGCTGCAAGCGGCCCTGCAGGCACTGCAGCCCGAACACTTGGAAATCCATGACGACAGCGCCGCCCACGCCGGTCATGCCGGCGCGCGGTCCGGTGGCGGCCACTACGATGTCCTGATTGTCTCCAGCCGCTTTACCGGCTTGAACAGCGTGGCCCGCCACCGTCTGGTATACGCCACGCTGGGCGATCTGATGAAAACCCAGGTTCATGCACTGGCTATTCGTGCGCTGACACCCGACGAACTTTGACTTCGAGAAAGAGTTATCCATGAAAAACTCCCGTATCGCCGCCCTGCTGCTGGCAGCCAGCATCAGTGTTCCAGCCATGGCTGAATCCATTGCCATGGTCAATGGCAAGGCTATCGACAAGACCGACCTGGACAACGCCGTTGCCCTGGTGGTTCAGAACAGCAATGGCAATGTGCAAGACTCCCCGGCCCTGCGCCAGCAGGTAAAGGACACCCTGATCAATCGCGAAGTCATCCTGCAGGAAGCCCAGAGCCGCAAGCTGGACCAGCAGCCGGCCTTTACCAAGCGTCTGGACGAAGTACGCCAGGACATGCTGCGTGAAGCGCTGTTTGCCGACCTGGTCAAGCAGGTGAAAATCAGCGATGCCCAGCTGCAGGAACGCTACGCCCAGACCCAGAGCAAGTTCACTGGCACCAAAGACGTGCATGCGCACCAGATCACCGTGGCTAGCGAAGCCGAAGCACAGAAAATCATCGACAGCCTGAAAAAGGGCGGCAAGTTCGAAGAACTGGCCAAGAGCCGTTCGATCGACCCGGCAGCCAAGCAAAATGGCGGCGACATGGGCTGGGGCAATCTGGCCCGCATGGAGCCGCAATTGGCAGAAGTGCTGAAGGGTCTGAACAAGGGCCAGATCAGCAGCAAGCCGATGCAGACCCGCGTGGGCTGGATCGTGTTCAAGGTTGACGATGTACGCGATGCCAAGCTGCCGCCGCTGGAAGAAGTAAAACCGCAAATCGAGCGTCAGCTGCAGGAAGAAGCCATCGGCAAGGCCGTGGAAGATCTGCGCGGCAAGGCGAAAATCCAGTAACACCACACCACTGCAAGTAACAACAGGAATACATCATGCGCAAGACTTTGCTGGCAAGCGCCCTGCTGGCCGCCCTGAGCACCACCGTCGTACTGGCTGCCGGCCCGTCCGTAAATGGCAATGAAATCTCCCAGGCCCGCATCGATGCCGTCGTGCAAATGATGGCAGCCCAGGGTCAGGCCGCTGACGACAAGACCAAGGACATGGTCAAGGATCAGCTGATTACCGCAGAAGTACTGCGCCAGGAAGCCATCAAGAAGGGCATCGACAAAGCTGCCGACTTCAAGGCCGAACTGCAGAACATGGAAGCCATGGCCCTGGCCAACCGTGTGATCAAGGACTTCCAGAAAGCCAACCCGGTGACTGACGACCAGCTGAAGGCTGAGTACGACAAGCTGGTGGCTTCGGTACCGGAAACCAAGCAATACCACGCCCGTCACATCCTGGTAGCCAGCGAAGCGGAAGCCAAGGCCGTGATCGAGTCCCTGCGCAAGGGCAAGGCCTTCGACCTGCTGGCCAAGGAAAAATCCAAGGATCCGGGCAGCAAGGCCACTGGTGGCGATCTGGGCTGGCAAGAAGCCGGTACTTTCGTACCGGAATTCTCCGAGGCCATGGCCAAGCTGAGCAAGGGTCAGGTCACTGCCAAGCCGGTGAAAACCCAGTTTGGCTGGCACATCATCAAGCTGGACGACGTGCGCACCGAACGCAATGTGCCGTCGCTGGACGATGCCCGCCCGCAGCTGACCCAGCGCATCATGGGTGCACGTATCGAAAAATACGTGGGCGACCTGAAAGCCCAGGCCAAGATCCAGCAGTAATCTGCCACCTGCCCGGCCTGTTGGCTGACGCACATAAAAAAGGGATGCTCACGCATCCCTTTTTTACTGGCTTGCTTCTGGCGGGGTCAGTCCTCGTCGGACCAGCCCGGTGCGCGCTTGCCCAGAAAAGCCGCCACGCCTTCCAGCTGCTCTTCTTCACCCACCAGTTCCAGCAAGGCTGCCCGCCCCTGCTGCAGATGCTGCTCCAGCGATAGATTCACGCTGTCCTCGATCAGCTGCCGGGCGCGAGCCACCGCCAGCGGTGCCTGGTTGGCCACTTTTCCAGCCAGACTGACCGCGATGATCTTGGCAAAGCCGGGGTCGACAATCTCCTCGACCAGACCAATATCGTAGGCCTTTTGCGCGTCGACAATCTCACCGCCCAGAATCATGCGTTTGGCCCAGGACACACCCACCTTGTCAGCCAGCCTCTTGCAGCCACCACCTGCCGGCAACAGGCCGACCTTGGCTTCCGGCAGGCCCAGCCTGGCACCGCGTTCCACCACCATGTAGTCGCACATCAGCGCGCACTCCAGGCCGCCGCCCAGCGCGTAGCCATTGATGGCAGCCACGGTAACGCCGGTGTAGCTGCGCACGGCGGCAAAAGCAGCTGCAAAAGCATCCAGCAGTGCCGTGGCCTCCTGCTTGCTGCCGGTAGCCAGCAGTTTCAGGTCAGCCCCCGCACAGAAAAAGGCTTCGCCCGCTCCGGTAATCACTACCGAGCGCACGCTCTTGTCCGACTGCAGGGCTGACATCAGCTCGGCCAACTCTTGCAGGCTGGCGATGGTCCACAAGTTGGCGGGAGGGTGATTGATGGTGATGATTGCAGACTGGCCCAGATGTTCAAGCGTCAAATACTTGGCCATGTAGTTTCCTCAGTTTCTCTATGGGTCGTACACATTGCGGCTCCTGCCCGCGTGGCCTTGTTAACCAGACCATCCCCGATACCGACAGGAAAGAATGAGCATTCTCAGGGCTTGCACCACCTTTTTCCAGCGCGGATTGCCAATATGCTCAACTTTTTTTCTAGATGGCTGCGCACATAAATGCCAAACAGAATTTGCGTTTTTTTTACTATTACCATGTCACAATTTGCCTAATATTCAGGCAATCCGGCCCGCTGGCCGCTCTGTTAGAATAGAGGTTTAAGCAACAGGCTGTCGCATGTTAGAAACAAATTTCTGGATCATTTTCCTGACTGGCCTGCTGGGCGGCGGGCATTGCATGGGCATGTGCGGCGGCATTATCACCGCACTCACCCTGAACCTGCCGGCCGGGCAACAGCGCTGGCTGATCCTGCTTTCCTACAATGTCGGACGCATTGGCAGCTATGTGCTGATTGGAGCCGCACTTGGTGGCCTGGCTGGTGCCGGCCTCAGCCTGCTGACCACGCGGCCGGCACAGCTTGCCCTGCTGGTACTGGCTAACCTGATGCTGATCGCCATGGGCCTGTATCTGGCCGGCCTGTCTTCCGCCATTACCGCACTGGAAAAACTGGGCCGCCCGGTATGGGCGCGCCTGCAACCCTTGCTGACACGCCTGCTCCCCATCCGCAGCCCGCGCGGCGCACTGCTGGCTGGCACGCTGTGGGGCTGGCTGCCCTGCGGTCTGGTATACAGTGCGTCATTGTCCGCCCTGGCCAGTGGCAAAGCCACTCAGGGCGGTTTGCTGATGCTGGCCTTCGGCCTGGGCACGCTGCCCAATCTGCTGCTGATGGGCGTGTTTGCCGATACCTTGCGCCAGTGGCTGCAGCAAAGGCTGGTGCGCCTGCTGGCTGGCTTGCTGGTGGCTGGCATGGGGCTGACGCGCTTGCTGCTACTGGCGGCCGGTCATTAAAAAAAGCCGTCACGCTAGTGCGACGGCTTTTGGCTTGAGACGCGAGCGACTGCAAAGTCAGCGAATGGACTTCAGGATGGTTTCCACATTGTAGTGAAACAGCTTGAGATAATCGCCAGCCGGGCCACTAGGCTTGGACAGCGCATCAGCATACAGCTCGCCACCGATTTTCACCTTGGCCTCGCGGGTTAGCTGCTCCAGCAGGCGCTTGTCGGTCATGTTTTCCATGAAGACAGCACTGACCTTTTCCTGCCGTACCTGCCGCACCAGTTGCGCTACGCCCTTGGCCGAGGCCTCGGCCTCTGTGCTCACCCCCTGGATAGCCAGCAGCTTGATGCCGTAGCGCTCACCCAGATAGCCGAAGGCATCGTGCGAGGTCAGCATCTTGCGCTTGGCCGCAGGAATAGCCGCAAACTCTTTGGCCGCCCAGTCGTCCTGCTGCTTGACCTTGGCCGCAAACTCCGCCGCACGGCGGGTGTAATCTGCCTTACCCTGCGGGTCAGCCTTGATCAGGCCGGCGGTGATATTGCGGATATACACCTGCACGCGCTGCGGGTCGTGCCAGGCGTGCGGGTCAACCGCATCATGACCATGCGCTTCGCCCTCTTCCTCTGGCGCCATGCGCGTCTTGATGCCCTTGCCCGCCTCAACCAGCACACCCCTGAAACTGGAAGCCTTGGTCAGGCGTCCCATCCAGCCTTCCAGTCCCAAACCGTTGGTGACAAACAGCCGGGAGGCCGACAGTTTCTTCACATCGGCAGGCGATGGCTGAAACACATGAGCATCCTGATCCGGACCAACCAGCGACACCACATCCACCCGATCGCCGCCGATTTCACGGGCCATGTCGCCAACAATACTGCAACTGGCCACCACCGGTAGCTTCGCCGCCAGCGCAAAGGCCGGCAGACTCAGCAGCAACAAGCCAAACAGGCTTTTTTTCATGCCATCTCCTCAGGATTCAAAATGCCGCGCACGGATATAACGCGGCAAGGCACCGCCCGCCGGAGCGAACAGCAGGGAAAACAGATAGAACAGGCCAGCCACCAGAATAATGGCGGGACCGGACGGCAACTCGAAATGGTAAGACAGCAGCAAACCGGCCATGCCGCTGACAAAGGCCACGCTCACCGCCATCACCAGCATGCCCTCCACCGATTCCGACCACAGCCGCGCCGTGATCGCCGGCAGCATCATCAGGCCCACCGCCATCAGCGTACCCAGCGCCTGGAAACCGGAAACCAGATTCAGCACCACCAGCATCAGGAAAGCCATGTGCCACAAGCCGCCGCGGGCACCCACCGAGCGCAGGAATACCGGATCCAGGCTTTCCAGCAGCATGGGGCGATAGATAAAGGCCAGGCTGATCACTGTGACCGAGGCCACGCCGCTCACCAGATAGAGCGCCGCATCATCCACCGCCAGCACCGAACCAAACAGGATGTGCATCAGGTCGACATTGCTGCCGCTCTTGGACACCAGCAGCACACCAATGGCCAGCGACAACAGGTAGAAAGCCGCAAAGCTGGCGTCTTCCTTGATACCGGCAAAGCGGGTGGCGAGGCCAGCCAGCACAGCCACCAGCACCCCGGCAACAAAGCCGCCCAGGCTCATGGCCGGCAGGCTGAGGCCGGCCAGCATGAAACCGACCGCCGCGCCGGGCAGCACGGCATGGCTCATGGCATCGCCCATCAGACTCATGCGGCGCATCACCAGAAACAGGCCGATGGGGCCACTGCCCAGCGATAGCGCCAGGCAACCGGCCAGCGCGCGGCGCATGAAGGCGAAATCGACAAAAGGAGCTATCAACAAGTCATACAGGTGTTGCATCAGACATTGACCCCGTCTACCTGACAAACCGCAGCGCGGTCCTGCCAGTGGGCTGCGGTATCCACCGCACGTTTCAGATTGGCATCGGTCAGCACCTGCTCGGTGCGCCCCCAGGCCACCACTTCGCGCGCCAGCAGCAGGGTGTGGGGGAAGTAGGCCCGCACCTGCTCGTAGTCATGCAATACCGCAATGATGGTGCGACCTTCTTCTTTCCAGCGACGGACCAGCTCCAGCAAATCGAAGGTGGTCTTGGCATCCATGGCGGTAAACGGCTCGTCCAGCAGGATCAGCCGCGCATCCTGCAGCAGGATGCGAGCAAACAACACACGCTGGAACTGCCCGCTGGACAACGCAGAGATGGCACGCGGCGCAAAATCGGCCAGCCCCACCTGCTCCAGCGCATCCATGGCCTGGCCCAGGCCGACCCGCCCCACCTTGCCAAAGGGGCCGGTGCGATGCCACAGCCCGGTGGCCACCAGATCCAGCACACTGACCGGCAGCGAGCGGTCGATTTCCGACTGCTGCGGCAGATAGGCAATGTCCTGGCGGGCAAAGCCTTCCAGCCGGGCATGACCGGAGTCAGGCGTCAGTGCACCTATCATGGCCTTGAGCAAGGTGCTCTTGCCGGCACCGTTCGGCCCGAAAATGGCCGTGGCATCGCCAGCGGCAAAGCTGCCGCTGACATGATGGACCGCAGGGTGGCGCTGATAAGACACCGTCAGGTTGTCGAGAATGACTGTCATGCTGCCTCCTGCAAGGCCCACAGCACCACGCCCCACAAACCGGCCAGCACCAGCAGGGCCAGCGCCAGGCGCTGCCAGGCGGACATGGCCAGCAGGCTGACCGGCGGACGCAGATTGGCAGCAGTCAGATGCTGATGGGCTGCCGCGCCGTGATGATGGGCATGGCCGTGCTGCGCATCATCGCTTGAATGTTGATGTTTCATGTGTGTACTTACTCGAAGCAGGCCTGCAAGGCCGCTTCTACTTTTGCGTTATCGAGTGTCGGGGCAATCAGTTCGAACCGACTGTCGCGCCGCCATGACACCTGGCTGGCACTCCACTGCCCTTCCACCCAGTTCAGCCAGACCCAGCTGTCCAGCACCTTGAACACACCCTTGGCCCTGACCAGGCCGGGCAGCAGCTTGGGCAAGGTGTCGAAGAAATCGGTGAGTTTTTCGCCGCTGAAGGCCTGCTCTGGCGAGAAGGTCCAGCCGGCAGAATCCCAGCCACTGCCGCTATCGGCGGTAATCGCCGGCCGATAACGCGGCTTGAGGGTCACGGCGGCATCCAGCCAGCTCACATCCAGCAGGCCATCGCGCACCTCGGCCACCACCGATTTGGGCGGAAACAGCTTGCCGGCCTGGGCACGGAAGGCTTCCAGCGTTTCCACATCGGCCATGTCGGTCTTGTTGGCCACCAGCACATCGGCAATGGCTACCTGGTCGCGGTACAGCGGCTGGCGCAGATAATCCGGGCTGACAAACTGGCGCGGATCAACCAGCGTCAGCACCGCCCCCACTTCCAGCGCATCGCCTAGCGGCTTGGCGCGCAGCTCGTCGATGACGCCAGCCGCATGCGCCAGCCCGCTGGCCTCGATCAGCAGACGGTCCGGCCGCTCACGTCGCAACAGCGTGGCAACGGTGGCCGTCATCTGCGGGCCAGCCACACAGCACAAACAGCCGCCGGCAATTTCCGCCACCGGCAACTCATCATTCATCAACGCGGCACCATCAATACCGACTTCGCCGAACTCATTGACAATCACCGCCCATTTTTCCGTAGCCGGACGGGTAGCAATCAGATGGCGCAGCGCCGTGGTCTTGCCCACGCCGAGAAAGCCGGTAAACAGGTTGACGATGGTTTTTTTCATACTCGACATGCCTTGCAAAGTCCGGTCAGCATCAGGTTCTGGTGACTCAGGGTGAAATCGGCGGCCAGGGCGACATCGCGCAGGCCATTCAGCGCCGCCATCACATCCACCTCCTGCACCTTGCCGCAGGTTTCACAGACCAGAATCATGCTTTCGTGCTGACACTCGAAATGGTCACAGACGATAAAGCCGTTCAGCGCATCGACCCGATGCAGCAGCCCCTGCTCTACCAGAAAATCCAGCGCGCGATACACAGTGGGCGGTGCCGCCGCACCGCGCTCTTTTTGCAGGTCGGCCAACACCTGGTAAGCCTTCACCACACCTTCATGGCGCAGCACCAGCTCCAGCACCTGCTTGCGCAGCGCAGTCAGCTTGCAGCCACGTTGCTCGCAGTGCAGCTCGGCCGCCTGCAGATATTGATTGCTGTTCATAGGCCTATTCCCGTCACAATGAACCGAATGTTACTGTATAACATCACATCAATACAACCATTAACACTTAGTGGGTATTGTCGGCGCGGCAGTCATGCTAGCCTGTTGGTCTGCCAACATTCCAGGCAGCCACCCTCACCAAGGAGCCCACATGAAAAAAATCCTCATGCTCAGCCTTTGCGCCCTGCTGGCCAGCCCGGCCTTTGCCGCGGATGATCCGGTTGCCGCACGGCAGACCATCTTCAAGCAGTTCAAGAAAGATGCCGCAGCCATGGGCAAGATGGTGAAGGGTGACGCCTTCAACAAAGATGAATTCAGCAAGCTGGCCACCCACCTGGACCAAATCGCCCAGCAGCCGTGGCAGCATTTCCCGGCCGGCACCGCCAGCGGCCAGGCCAAGCACCAGACCGATGCCAAGCCGGAAATCTGGAGCAAGGCCGCCGACTGGACCAAGGCTGTCGACAACTTCAAGGCCGAAACCGGCAAACTGAAGCAAGTAGCTGCCAACGGCGATGTAGCCAGCATCAAGAATCAGTTTGCTGCAGTGCAAAAAACCTGTAAGAGCTGCCACGACGGCTTCCGCAAAGACTGATAAACTCAGGGCTTGATCAGGAAAAGTTCAGCGAAGTTGCTGAACTTTTTTTATGAAGTCTCCTCACAACGCAGTTCCAACCACCGTAGCGCCAACATGAAACAGACTGTTACCGCCCTGCTGCTTGCCGCACTGGCCATTCCGGCTGCCATGGCCGATTCGCCCGCCGAAATCCGCACTCAAAGCTTCAAGAAGGTGCTGCGCGCCTTCGAACCCATGGGCATGGTGGTACGCGAACGCGACCCCTACAACAAGGCCAAATTCATTGTCATGGCTGACTCGCTGAAGCAGATTGCCGCCGAGCCGTTCAATCACTTCCCGGCTGGCAGCATTGATGCCAAGAGCCGCGCCAAGCCGGAAATCTGGAGCCAGCCGGCCAAATTCCAGACAGCACGCGATACTTTCCTGAAGGCCGTCAGCGATCTGGACAGCACCGCACGCAACGGCGACCTCGCCAGCATCAAGAAGAGCTACGGCGTCGTGGCGCAAAGCTGCAAGGCCTGTCACGACAGTTTCCGCGGCCCGGAAAAATAAGCAGCAGCCCACCAATACAAAAAGCCCTGCGCTGCAGGGCTTTTTTATGGCTTACCCGCCGTTTTTCACAAGCGGGTCAGCAGAAAAATACCACCACCAGCCGCCAACAAGGCCAGCACTGCCACCAGCCCGGAACGGAAGCGCAGCGGCGGCACATCGCCGGACACCTCCTGATAGCCGGTCAGCATCGGCTTGACCAGATTCTGCTTTCTTAACACCCGGTATGCCACGATGGCTGCCACATGCATGGCCACCAGCAGCAGGATGAAGTTGAACAGCAATTTGTGAAAACCGGTAATCGACTCGGACAGGCCACTGGCAATCAGCTTGGCCAGCGGGCCATCGAAGGTGTAGCTGTCCACATCACTGGCAAACAAGCCACTGGCCACCTGCAATAACAGCACGGCCAGCAAGGCCACCACCATCAGGCCACCTAGTGGATTGTGCCCCGGCTGCTCCTGCTGCCCACCCTGCAGGTAACGACGAATGGCTGCCGGCCCTTTGACAAACTGGCTGAAGCGGGCAGTCTGGCTGCCGACCACGCCCCAGATCAAACGAAACAGCAGCAGCGCCGCCACGGCTTCGCCGCACAGCACATGGTAGTGCAGCCAGTCGCCACCCTGTTCGCCGCTGAACCACATGCCGGCAAACAGCGCCACCAGGCTCCAGTGAAAAAACCGTGTCGGGGCATCCCACACCTTGATCATCTGCACCATCGTCTCCCTCGCTCGGCAATTGTTCAAAGTGAAAAGTGTAACCAGCCAGCACGATACTGCCTACTCCCGACTCCTTAATCTCTGTTAACAGCCGGGCGGCGACACCGCCCAGACACGGCCATTTGCCGGTTTCGGATCCAAAAATCCGCACTTTTCGGGTAGTATTAGCCCTTTCGCCGCCCGCCCCTGCGCAGCCAGCCCTGCCCGGAGCGGATACCGGCTACCGCACTGACAGCCCGCTGCGGCTGTGTTTTCACGCATTGAGTTGGAGAATGTAATGACCCAAGCTTCACTGATGGAAGATCTGGAGGCACGCGGCCTGATCGCGCAAACCACAGACGCCGCTGCCTTGTCCGAACTCCTGGCCAAGGAACAGCTTACCCTGTATTGCGGATTCGACCCCACGGCTGACAGCCTGCATATCGGCAGCCTGGTTCCCATCTTGATGCTCAAGCGCTTCCAGCAAGCCGGTCACCGCCCCATCGCCCTGGTAGGCGGTGCTACCGGCATGATTGGCGACCCCAGTTTCAAGGCCACCGAGCGCAAGCTGAACACCCCGGACATCATCGAAGGCTGGGTGGAAAAAATCCGCGCCCAGGTATCGCCCTTCCTGTCCTTCGAAGGCGACAACGCCGCGGTGATGGCCAACAACTACGACTGGTTTGGCGGCATGGGCGCGCTGGAATTCCTGCGTGACATCGGCAAGCATTTCTCGGTCAACGCCATGATCAAGAAAGAAGCCGTGCAGCAGCGTATCAGCCGCGACGACCAGGGCATTTCCTACACCGAATTCTCCTACAGCCTGCTGCAGGGTTATGACTTCTCCGAACTGAACCGCCGCCTGGGCTGCAAGCTGCAAATCGGCGGCTCCGACCAGTGGGGCAATATCACGGCCGGCACCGACCTCACCCGTCGCCTGAACCAGCAGCAGGTGTTTGGCCTGACCATGCCGCTGGTCACCAAGTCGGACGGTACCAAATTCGGCAAGACCGAATCCGGCACCATCTGGCTGGACGCACGCAAAACCTCGCCCTACGCTTTCTACCAGTTCTGGCTGGGCACGGCTGATGCCGACGTGTACAAATTCCTGCGCTACTTCAGCTTCCTGTCGGTCGCCGAGATTGCCGCCATTGAAGAGGCCGACAAGGTGCGCGAAGGCAAGCCGGAAGGCCAGCGCATCCTGGCCGAACAGGTGACCGAGCTGGTACACGGCAAAGCCGCACTGGCCGCTGCCCAGCGCATTACCCAGAGCCTGTTCAGCAACGATCTGTCCAGCCTGACCGAAGACGACTTCGCCCAGCTGGCACAGGACGGCCTGCCGCACTTTGTACTGAACAGTGCTGACGACAGCCTGATCGACGCCGTTGCCAATGGCGGTCTGGCCAAGTCCAAGAGCGAGGCACGCACCTTCATCCAGAGCGGCGCGGTCAGCATCAATGGCAACAAGGCAGATAGCATCGAGCATCGCTTCACTGCCGCTGACCGTCTGTTTGGCCGCTACAGCCTGCTCAAGCGCGGCAAGAAAAACTACGCCCTGATCGAATGGCAGGCCTGATTTCAGCCTGAAGCAGGCTGGCCAAAACCGCAGCTCGCTCATGGCGGCATCCTTACGCATACCGCGTAGCGATGCCGCCATTTTCAACTCCAGCCACTGCCCGGCAGCGCTCGACGGCACACCAGCCAGGCCGCTAGAATTTCCGCCACCTCACCCTGCCAGCGAGACAAGCATCATGGAAAGAATCGGCTTTATCGGTCTGGGCCTGATGGGCCTGCCCCTATGCCGACGGCTGCAAGCCGCCGGCTTTCCCCTGAGCGTATGGAACCGTTCACCCGACAAGCTGCAACAGGCCGGTGCGGAGGGTCTGCATGTCAGTGCATCACTGACCGAACTGGCGGAACGCAGCGACATCCTGATGCTGTGTGTGGCCGATGCCGCCGCCGTGCAAGCCGTATTCAGCCAGTTGCAAAGCAGCCTGCGCAGCGGACAACTGATCATCGACCTTTCCAGCATCGACCCGGACACCACCCGCCGTTGTGCAGAACGAGCAAAGCAGCAAGGTGCCAGTTGGGTGGATGCGCCGGTATCCGGCGGTGTCAATGGCGCGACGCAAGGCACACTGGTAGTCATGGCCGGTGGCCGCACACAGGATATCGGCCGGGCCAGCCAAGCACTGCAGCCGCTGTCACAGCGCATTACCCGCATGGGAGAGGTCGGCAGCGGCCAGGTCAGCAAAATCTGCAATCAGCTGATCGTGGCGGCCAATGCCATGCTGATTGCCGAAGCGGTCGCACTGGCAGAAAACAATGGCGTGGATGCCAGCCTGCTGGCGCCCGCCCTGGCTGGCGGCTTTGCCGACTCGCTGCCGCTGCAGATCCTGGCCCCGCGTATGGCGGCACGGCAGGCGGAGCCGGTGCAGTGGAAGGTCGCCACCCTGTTGAAAGACCTGGACAACGCGGGTCAGCTGTCCAAACAAAGTCAGTCCGCCACCCCGCTGGCCGCACTGGCCAGCCAGCTGATGCGTCTGCATGCGGCCCAAGGCCACAGCAACGCCGATCTGAGCAGCGTCATTCATCTCTACCAGGACAAGGAGTAAGCCCCATGCTGAAACTATCGGCCAATCTGAGCATGCTGTTTGCCCACCTGCCCTGGCCACAGCGCTTTGCCGCTGCCCGCGCGGCAGGCTTTCAGGCCGTGGAAATCCAGTTTCCCTACGAGCACAGCGTACAACAACTGCAGCAATGGCTGGGAGAGAACCAGCTCAAGCTGGTGCTGATCAACGCCCCGGCCGGCGACCTGATGCAAGGAGGCAGCGGCCTGGCCGGCACGGCGGGCCGGGAAGCGGAATTCGCCGCCGGACTGCAGCAATGCCTGCACTACGCCACCGCTCTGGGTGTGGAAGCCGTCAATATCCTGCCAGGGCGGCTGGCCGCCGGCTGCAGCCGTGAACAAGCCATCGCGGTATTGCATGGCAATCTGCTACTGGCCGCTGACACGCTGGGCCGGCAGCAGATACGCACCACGGTGGAAGCCATCAACCGCCATGACATGCCGGACTTTCTCATCAGCACGCTCAGCGAGCTGCAGCAACTGCCAGCACATGCCAATCTCTACTGGCAGATCGATCTCTATCACATGACCCGCATGGGCGAAGCACTGGAGCCATTGCTGCGCCAACACTGGCAGCGCATCGGCCACCTGCAGTTTGCCGATGTGCCGGGACGCGGCGCACCGGGCAGTGGCGCACTGGATTTCGCCGCCCTGTTCGCACAGCTGGCCAGCCTGCCCTATGCTTACTGGAGTGGCGCGGAATATCGCGATACCGATGGTGCAGTGCAATGGCTGCAGCCATTACTGGCAAAGCAAGCCATGAATGGCCAGCAGGGCTGAATATTGCAGAAATATGCAATTTTTCTCTTTTTGCGACATCACCTGGCGGTGAATCAATCACTTAGCCAAGCACTTTGCAAAAACAGCTTGCAAACGCTTTAATTTTACCGTAAAGTGCCAACCCTTCTGATTTCCATTTCCACCGGCAGTATTTGCAGCTGTTCTACAGCATTGCCGGTGTGATGCTTCATCGTCCCTGACCGATATTCCAGGCTTCGTCCACGTAGTGTCTCTTTTGACTGGACTGCTGTTCGCCGCTTGCACAGGTTGGTGCCGATGACCGACAGCCTCATACGAGGCTGCTAACCGCCACATCTCCTGGCCAAGCGACACCGGCTCTACTCCGGTTTGAAAGGATATTATGCATTTCTCCGATCTGGGCATTGCCCCGACCATTCTGCGCGCACTCGAAACTGCTGGTTACACCTCGCCCACCGGCGTACAAGCCGAAGCCATCCCCGCCGCCATCGCTGGCCGCGACCTGCTGGTTTCCGCCCAAACCGGTAGCGGCAAGACCGCAGCCTTCCTGCTGCCGGCACTGACCAAGCTGTCCGAGCGCTCCACTGGCAAGGGTCAAGGTCCGCGCGTTCTGGTACTGTGCCCGACTCGCGAACTGGCGCAACAGGTTGAGAAAAACGCCCTGGAATACGGCAAGGACCTGCGCTGGATGAAAACCGCCTGCCTGGTTGGCGGCGCTTCCTTCGGCTACCAGACCCGCGCCCTGTCCCGCCCGATCGACCTGATCGTGGCTACCCCGGGCCGCCTGATGGACCACATGCGCTCCGGCCGCATCGACTTCTCCCGTCTGGAAATGCTGGTACTGGACGAAGCCGACCGCATGCTGGACATGGGCTTCATCGATGACATCGAAACCATCGTCAAGGCCACTCCGGAAACCCGTCAGACCGTACTGTTCTCCGCCACCCTGGACGGCACCGTTGGTCGCATGGCCGAAAAGATGACCCGCGATCCGCAGCGCATCGAAATCGCCCGTACCGAAACCTCCGGCGGCACCATCGAAGAACATCTGCTGTACGCTGATGATCTGAACCACAAGCATCGTCTGCTGGATCACATCCTGAAAGAATCGGGTTTTGATCAGTGCGTGATCTTCTCGGCTACCAAGGCTTACACCGAAGAACTGGCCGACAAGCTGTCCGACCAGGGTTACTCCGCCGCCTGCCTGCATGGCGACATGCCGCAAAGCTGGCGTAACCGTACCCTGAACGACCTGCGTCGTGGCCGTATCAAAATCCTGGTTGCAACCGACGTTGCTGCTCGCGGCATCGACGTACCGACCATCACCCACGTCGTCAACTTCGACCTGCCCAAGCAAGCTGAAGACTACGTGCACCGTATCGGCCGTACCGGTCGTGCCGGTCGTGATGGCACCGCCATCACCCTGGCGGAATCGAAAGAATTCCACAAGGTTCGCCGTATCGAGCAATACCTGAAGCGCCAGATCACCGAAGGCGTGATCGAAGGCCTGGAACCGACCCGTCGCCCGCCGAAAGGCCCGCGTCGCAACGGCAAGCCGGGTGGTTACGGTGCCCAAGGCCAAGGTCAGCGCCGTGGCAGCGGTAGCAGCAGCAGTGGCAATGGCTACGGTCGCGAGCGTCGCGAAGGTGGCTACGGCCGTGGCACTGGCAGCAGCAGCTACGACAAGCGCGGTCCGCGTTCGTCCAGCGCCAGCCAAGGCCAGCGCAGCACCCAGCGCGCTGACTAAGCAATACGCAGTGGATTGAACAAGGCGATCTCCGGATCGCCTTTTTTCATGCCCACAGCCAGGCTGGCATTCAGAAAACTCATGCAGGCACCGGTATAAACTGGCTTGTCAGATCGCGGCAAGCACGCCCAGAATATCTGCACTACCCGTATCGGAGCTCGCATGACCACCCTCTCCACCATTCCCCAGCGTCTGACTGCCCTGCGTCAGGCCATGCAGCAACATCATATTGATGCCTGCCTGATCCCGTCGTCCGACCCCCACCTGTCGGAATACCTGCCCGCACACTGGCAAGCCCGACAATGGCTGTCCGGCTTCAAGGGATCGATGGGCACGCTGATCGTGACCCTTGACCAGGCC
Source organism: Aquitalea sp. FJL05 (assembly GCF_003852595.1). NCBI lineage: Bacteria > Pseudomonadati > Pseudomonadota > Betaproteobacteria > Neisseriales > Chromobacteriaceae > Aquitalea > Aquitalea sp. FJL05. The sequence goes on along the minus strand of NZ_QAJS01000007.1, from coordinate 92,602 downwards.
GGCCTGTGGGCAGACAGCCGCTACTGGGAACAAGCCGAACAGGAGCTGCTGGGTAGCGGCATTACCCTGATGAAAATCCAGACCGCCGCCAGCACCCAGCATCTGGACTGGCTGGCACAGCAGCTGGGCAGCGGCCAGACGCTGAGTGCAGACGGTGACGTATTAAGCCTGGCGGCAGCACAAGCCCTGCAAACCACCCTGCACGCCAAGGGTGTGCAGCTGCGCACCGACATCGACCTGGTCGGGCAAATCTGGCAGGCACGCCCGGCACTGCCTCATGCCGCCATCTACCCGCACTCTGCTCCGTTTGCCAGCGCCCGTCGTGCAGACAAGCTGCTGGCCGTGCGCCAGGCCATGCAACAGGCAGCCGCCAGTCATCACTTCATCTCCACCCTGGACGACATCGCCTGGCTGTTCAATCTGCGCGGGGCCGATGTCAGCTACAACCCGGTCTTCATCAGCCATGCGCTAATCAGCCCGAAACAAGCCACACTGTTTGTCGACACCAGCAAGCTGGATGCCACACTACAAGCCGAACTCGCCGCTGACGGCATTGAGCTGGCGGATTACCACCTGGCCAAAACTGCACTCAGCCAACTGAGCGCCAGCCACAGCATCCTGATCGACCCGCGCCGCATCACGCTGGGCCTGCGTCAGGCGATTGCCGCAGAAACCACCGTCATCAGCGCCATCAATCCCAGCACCTTGCTCAAATCGCGCAAGACCGCCGCCGAAGCCGCCCAGGTGCGCGCCACCATGGAGCAGGATGGCGCTGCGCTATGTGAGTTCTTTGCCTGGTTTGAAAACGCGGTCAATCGCGAAACCATCACCGAACTGACGATAGACGAGGTCATCACCGCCGCCCGCGCCCGCCGCCCCGGCTTTGTCTCGCCCAGCTTCGCCACCATTGCCGGCTTCAATGCCAATGGCGCGCTGCCACACTACCATGCCACAGCAGAAGCGCATTCCCACATCAGCGGCGATGGCCTGCTGCTGATCGACTCCGGCGGCCAGTATCTGGGCGGCACCACCGACATCACCCGCGTGGTGGCGGTGGGTACGCCCAGCGCCGAGCAGAAGCGCGACTTCACCCTCGTCCTGAAGGGAACCATCAATCTGTCGATGGCGCATTTTCCGCGGGGCACCCTGTCACCGATGCTGGATGCACTGGCCCGCGCTCCGATGTGGCAACACAATATCGACTTTGGCCACGGCACCGGCCATGGCGTAGGCTATTTCCTCAATGTGCATGAAGGTCCGCAGACCATTTCACGCAGCCTGCCAGACCCCAGCATGGCGATGCAGCAAGGCATGATCACCTCGGTAGAACCTGGTATTTATCGTCCTGGCCAATGGGGTGTGCGCATCGAAAACCTGGTGCTGAACGTGGATGCCGAGCAGAACGGCTTTGGCGACTTCCTGCGCTTCGAAACCCTCACCCTCTGCCCGATCGACACCCGCTGCATCGAGCACGGCCTGCTGTCACGGCAGGAGGTGGACTGGCTGAACCACTATCACCAAGAAGTACGCACCCGCCTGCTGCCACTGGTGGATGGCCTAGCCCGCGACTGGCTGCTGCACAGTACGCAGGCGATTTAGACGCACCAACAGAACCGCCGCTCCTGCGTTGCGCCTCACCGGCCGTCAGCAAAAGAAAACGCCCTGATATTTCAGGGCGTTTTTCATGTCAGGCCAGCAACACCGGCTTACATGGTTTCCAATACCTTGATACCCAACAGGTCGAGGCCGGTCTTCAGCGTCTTGCCAGTCAGCGCAGCCAGCTGCAGACGGCTGGCACGCACCTCACCCTCACTCTTCAGGATGGGGCAGGCCTCATAGAAGCGCGAGAACAGCGTGGCAATCTGGTACAGATAGTTGGACAGATAGTGCGGATAGCAACCATCGGCCACCGACAGCAAGGTGTCTTCAAACTGCGCCAGTGCCGCCGCCAGATGCTTCTCAGCCGGCTCGGTGATCACGATGGCCGCATTGGCATCGACGTTGTCTGCCTTGCGGAACACGCTCTGCACGCGGGTGTAGGCATACTGCAGATAAGGCGCAGTATTACCCTCGAAGGCCAGCATGGTATCCCAGTTGAAGATGTAGTCACTCATGCGGTTCTTCGACAGGTCGGCATACTTCACCGCGCCAATACCCACGGTGGCAGCGATTTCACGTCTTGCCGCCTCGGACAGATCGGGGTTCTTTTCCGAAACCAGCGCATAGGCGCGCTCTTCCGCCTCGTCCAGCAGTTCGATCAGCTTGACGGTACCTCCGGAACGGGTCTTGAACGGCTTGCCGTCGTCACCCATCATCACGCCGAAGCCGACATGTTCCAGCAGCATGTTGTCCGGCGCGAAACCGGCCTTGCGACAGATGCTGAACATCTGGGCAAAGTGCTGGCTCTGCCGCGCATCCACCACGTAGATGACGCGATCCAGATTCAGCACCTTGTGACGGTAGCGCACGGCACCCAGATCGGTGGTGGTATACAGGAAACCACCATCTTTCTTGCGGATGATCACGCCCATCGGCTCGTCATCCTGGGTGCGGAACTCTTCCAGGAACACCACCTCCGCGCCATCGCTTTCGCTCAGCAGGCCAGCGGCACGCAATTCATCCACGATGACCGGCAGGTCGTCGTTATAGGAGGATTCGCCACGCACGTGTTCGCGCTTGAGGCCAACATTGAGCTTCTGGTACACCGCCTCGCAATGCTTGAGCGAAATGTCGACAAACTGTGCCCACAGCTTCAGCACCTCGGCATCACCACCTTGCAGACGCACCACATAATCACGGGCGCGGTCGGCGAACTCTTCGCTTTCGTCAAAGCGCACCTTGGCATTGCGGTAGAAGGTTTCCAGATCGGACAATTCCAGCGCGTTGTCACCGGCCTGGCGGATTTCCACCAGGTAGGCGGTCAGCATGCCGAACTGGGTACCCCAGTCGCCAACATGATTGGCACGCACCACGTCGTGGCCAAGAAATTCCATCACGCGCGCCAGCGCATCGCCAATGATGGACGAGCGCAGGTGGCCTACGTGCATTTCCTTGGCCAGATTGGGCGAGGAATACTCCACCATCACGCGTTGCGGCGCTACCGGCGCAATCCCCAGCCGCGCATCTTTCAGGGCAACTTCGCTGCGTCGGGCCAGATATTCAGGGGCTAGATGAATATTGATGAAACCCGGACCAGCGATTTCCACCTTGTCGGCAATGCCTTGCAAATCCAGCGCAGCAACCACCTTTTGCGCCAGTTCGCGCGGATTGGTCTTGAGCGCCTTGGCCGCACCCATCACGCCGTTGGCCTGATAGTCGCCGAATTCCGGCTTGGAAGCCGGCTGAATGACCGCCAGCGCATCCGGCGCGCCAGCAGCGCTCAGCGCTGCCTGCACCCGTTCATTAATCAATTGCAGAATCGTCATGCATAGCCCCATATTGCTGTGAAAACGAAAAAAAGCCTTCGTTTTCGAAAAAATAACACTGTCGATTGTATGCCCCCCTGCCCTGAGGGGCAATGTTTGCATCGCAGCAAAATGGCGTCTTGTGCGCCAATCAGGGGCAAAATACCGCCATCCTGCACCACACCAGCCCCGAACAGCTAAAGCCAGATGGTTTCCCCGATGGCCGGCAGCATGAAATCGGCGGGACTGACCTCCTGCTCGCGCAAGGCCATCGCCAGCTCTGCCATGGGTTGCTGTATTGGCTCGTCGGTGAGGATGAAGGTGCCCCAGTGCACCGCCCAGGCCTTGCGCGCCGCCACATGCTTGAAAATGCGCACGGCCTCATCCGGATTGACATGCTGCGCCCGCATCACCTTGCGCGGCTCGTAAGCCCCGATAGGCAGCAGAGCAAAATCCACCGGCCCGATATGCAGGCCGATTTCATGAAACAGCTCGGCCTGATAGCCGGTATCACCGGGATACCAGATCTTCAAGCCGGCCCCTTCCAGCAGATAGCCACCCCACAAGGCCTTGTTCAGATCCCCCCACGGGCCACGATTGCTCCAGTGGTGCGCCGGCGTCAGCAGCACACGCAGCGAGCCCCGCTCAACCGCATGCCACCAGTCCAGCTCGACGATCCGCTCGGCCGGCACACCGGCAGCGCGCACCGCGCGTGCCACGCCCAGCGGCACCACGAAATCCGGCGCCCCACCCGGCTGCCGCGCTAGCCGTTTGAGCGTAGGGAAATCCAGATGGTCGTAATGCAGATGCGTCAGCAAGACCAGATCGATATGCGGCAAATCCGGCAAATCAATGGGCAAAGGCACTTGCCGCTTCGGCCCCAGGTGGCGAAACGGTGACACCCGTGGCGACAGCGCCGGATCAATCAGCACATTCTGCCCACCCAGTTGAACAAAGCTGCTGGCATGCCCCAGCCAGGTCACTGATGTGCGTTGATGGTTAGCACGCAGGGCGGCGGCATCGCCAGCGCTCAGCGGGACCATTTCCGGCCGGTGATCCGGGCGCGGACGCCACCACTGCGCCAGCTTCCAGTGCAACAAGCTGCCGAGCGTAGGCAGGACAAAAGGGTAAAGATTGCGATAGCCGGCAGGGCCATGATGGCGCGCCGCCGGCTTTGCCGCATACGGAGCACGATTGAACAGCGAGGCCAGCCAGTCAGGACGTCTGAACATGAAGCATTCCAACAAGGACAATGCCCTGAGTGTGCCGCCCCGGCCCTGCTTTGCCAAGCCAAAACAGGAAGCCGGCAAAGGGAATTCCATGAAAAATGGCCTCCAGTGGAGGCCATTCGAGCAGTGAAGCAGTCCGGCAATCAGAAGCTGTACACCGCCTGAGCAGCAAAGATGTCGTTGCTCTTGCGATAGTTGCCATCGTTACGCAGGAACACGTCGCGATTGGCCCAGTCGTGGCGGTATTCCATCTTCAGGGTCAGCTGATCGGTCGGGTAGAACAGCAAGGCCGCAGTCAACGCCTGACGGGTAGCGCCCGAGCAGTCGGTACCGTTGCCACCATTCGCAGAACTAGCACTGAAACAAGCCTGGGAGATGCCGAAACCGTTAGTACCATCGACACCAGCGTAATTTCCGCCAGTTACACTATTCGTACCTGAGGAAAGAGCAATACCACCGCCACCGCCACCGTTCTTGCTGTCATTCAGGTAGTCGTAACGCAGCGTGGCACCCATGCGGCCAAACAGCTCGCTACTCCACTTCTGATGTGCCAACAGCGAGAAACCGTACCAGACAGCATCGCCACCATTCCAGGCAGCCTGTTTCTGCCGGCCATAATCCAGCTCGGCATTCAGCACTCCGTCGGTCATGGTGTAAGTGGCGTCCAGTTCGGCAAAGTAGTAATTGCTATACGGGTTGCTGGACGTACCCTGGTAGCCATAGGTCTTGTCTTTATTGCCACTGGCGTCGGTATGCGCCACCAGCGACTGGCGTCCCACATTGGCCGAAGCGCCAATATCCAGCGCACTGCTCCAGGTGTAGTCAAAGCGGCCGGTCACACTGGGCGTGTTATTGGCCGATTTGCCGTTATTGGTATCCGCCGAATTGGCCGAGGTGCGGAACTGCTCGTTGGCAATCATGAACTTGGTGGCCCACGCGCCATGCGCCCAGTTGAAACCGGCACCCACATAGCTGCCCGGATCGCTGAAGTCATACAGCAGGCCATGGGTAATGGTATTCATCTGGTTAGACTGCTGCACTTCGTAGCCACCAAAGCTATTCATCAGGCCGGCCACCAACTGGGTAGTATCGGATACCGGGAAGTTGATCATCGCGGTATTGATGATATTGTTGGTGCCACCGCCATCCAGCAGGGTATTGCCCGAACCACGATTAGGCAGAATGGTGATTTCGGCACTCGGCGCCATCGGTCCTACCCCGAAGGTTTTCTTGATGTCCAGATAGACATCGCCGAAGGTGCTATTGGTATAGGCATAACCACTATTGTGGTTGACGAACTGGAAGCCCGAGCTCTTGCCACTGCGGTTATACAGATAGGTGGGATCCAGATAGCCGGTCACGCTCAGGCCGGCAATCGGGCCTTCGCTGGCGTCGGTCGTCAGCTTGTCCACCTTCATTTCCATCCCCGCCACACGCTGCTTCAGCTCGGTATTGGCATCATCCGCCTCCGGTGCCTTGGCAGCGGTGCCGCATTCACCGCTTTCTGCAACTGCTGCATTTGCGCCTGCAGGGCCTCTAACTGGGCTTTCAGCTTGGCGATCTCGTCTCCCTTGGCATCAGCCATGGCTACGCCGGGAAGACCTGCGATCAGTGCACTGATCAACAATTTCTTCATCACACTTCTCCCTTGTACTACTGCATGGATACCACGTTGTTTTCACTGCACGTACAAAAAAGGGGCAGCAACCGGAATGCTGTGTTATCCCTGCTGCTGCCCCCGTCGTTACCTACGACCTGTCTTCCCGGCTTACGCCTGATTGAAGGCTAGTTGCATTTCACGATCACGCTTGCGCTGTACCGAGCGCATGTACAGATTGCCCACCACGACGCCTACCGACACCACGATGATGAACAGGGTGGCCAAGGCGTTCATTTCCGGGTTCAGACCCAGACGGACACGAGAGAAGATCACCATCGGCAGCGTGGTGGAACCCGGGCCGGACAGGAAGGCAGTCAGCACCAGGTCATCCAGCGACAGGGTGAAGGACAGCAGCCAGCCGGACACCAGTGCCTGGGAGATCAGCGGCAGGGTGATCACGAAGAACACCTTGAGCGGACGCGCCCCCAGATCCATGGCAGCTTCTTCCAGCGAACGGTTCAGTTCACGCACACGGGACTGCACCACGATGGCCACATAGGACACGCAGAGCATCACGTGACCGATCCAGATGGTGAACACGCCCCGCCCTTCCGGCCAGCCGAATGTCTGCTCCATGGCCACAAACAGCAGTAGCAGCGAGATACCCTGAATCACTTCAGGAATCACCAGCGGTGCATTGATCATGCCGGCAAACAGCGGAAACAGGCGGAAGCGGTTGAGCCGCGCCATCACGAAACCCGCCCAGGTGCCAATCACCACGGCGGCGGTAGCCGTCATCAGGGCGATCTTGATACTGAGCAGGGCAGCATTGATCAGCTCGTCATCTTCCAGCAGTGCCCAATACCACTTGGTGGAAAAACCCGACCACACCGTCACCAGCTTCGACTCGTTGAACGAGTAGATGATCAGCAACACGATGGGCAGATAAAGGAAGGAGTAGCCGAAGCCAAGTACCGCATACGACAGCGGCTTGCTGGGTTTCATCGTGCTCATTTCACTTCCTCCATCACTTTTGCTTGGTAATGCTGGAACAGGGCCATCGGCACCAGCAGCAGCAGCACCATGGCGCAGGTCACGGTTGCAGCCATCGGCCAGTCCATATTGTTAAAGAATTCGTCCCACATTACGCGGCCGATCATCAGCGTGTCCGAACCACCCAGCAGTTCCGGAATCACGTACTCGCCCACCGCCGGAATGAATACCAGCAGGCTGCCGGCGATGATGCCGTTTTTCGACAGCGGCAAGGTCACCTGGACAAATGCCTTCCACGGACGGGCACCCAGGTCATAGGCGGCCTCCAGCAGACGCAGGTCCATTTTCACCAGATGCGCATACAGCGGCATGATCATGAAAGGCAGGTAGGAGAACACCATGCCGATATACACGCCCCAGTTGGTGTGATAGAGCCGCAGCGGGGTATCGATGACACCCAGCCACATCAGGAACTGGTTCAGGAAACCATCGTTCTTGAGGATGCCGATCCAGGCGTAGACGCGAATCAGGTAGGAAGTCCAGAACGGCAGCATCACCATCATCATCAGCGTGTCACGAGCAGACTCGGACGCACGGGCGATGTAATAGGCCATGGGGTAGCCGATCAGCAGGCACAGTACGGTGGAGACAAAAGCCATCTTCACCGAGCTGATATAGGTGGCGAAATACAGATCGTCACCCAGCATGAACTTGTAGTGGCCGATATTGAGCACCAGGGTGAAGACGTCGTCTTCCATCTTGGTCAGCGGCGTATAGGGCGGAATGCCCAGTTGCTGCTGCGAGAAGCTGATGCCCACTACCAGCAGGAAGGGCAGCAGGAAAAACACAAACAAAAACAGGAAGGGAACACCAATGACGGTAGTCCTGCCGGACGGAAACCATCGACTAAAATTGAGACTTTTCATGTTTAGCACCACTTGGCCGGTGGGACCGGCTTGCCAAGCACATCTTTACAGCCATCATATCAAGGCCCTGTCACGACTCGCCCTGATGTGATGACTTACGTTTCACTACAGCCCGGCTCTCCAGAACCAGACTGTAACCCTCACTCCAGTACTACTTTTTCTTAGCCATCTGCTGTTCCGGCAATACGGTAGCAGCGGCTGTTGCATCAATCCCTGCGGCACTTGGCCAAGGGACCGTGCAGGTCAGAACCAGCCGGGCGAACATCCACCCGGCCGGTCAGGACACGGTTTAGCGGCCAGTCTTCAACTGGGTCCACAGACGGTTCTGCAGACGCATGATGTCAGACGGCAGCGGTTTGAGCAGGAACAAGGTCTTCATGACCGATTCCGGCGGGTAGATGGACGGATCGTTGGCGATTTCCGGCTTCACGAACTTGCGGGCAGCCGCATTGGCCGTTGGATAGAACACTTCGTCGGTAATCGCGGCATTGACTTCCGGATTTTCGATGTAGTTTATCCACTTGAGGGCGGCATCGACATGCGGTGCATCTTTCGGGATCACCATCACGTCAAACCAGATCGGTGCGCCGGACTTGGGAATCACATAGCCCAGCTGGTAGGTACGCTTGGCTTCGGCAGCACGATGCTTGGCGATGTTGACGTCGCCAGACCAGCCCAGCGCCAGGCAGATGTCGCCGTTGGCCAGGTCATTGATATAGCCGGAAGAGTTGAACTGGGTGATGTAGGGGCGGATTTTCTTCAGCAGTTCGAAGGCAGCCTGGTAGTCGGCCGGGTTCTTGCTGTTGGGATCTTTGCCCAGATGATGCAGGGTAACGGCGAATACGTCATTGGCCTGATCCAGTACCGAAACGCCACAGCCCTTCAGCTTGGAAACGTATTTCGGGTCAAACAGGATGTCCCAGCTATCCAGCGGGGTGTCCTTGCCGAGGATGGCCTTGACCTTGGTGAAGTTGTAACCCAGGCCATCGGTACCATAAGCCCACGGCACGCCGTGCGCATTGCCCGGATCGGCATCCTGGATCTTGGCCATCAGCGCCTTGTCCAGATTCGCCAGATTGGGGATCTTGGACTTGTCCAGCTTCTGGTAGATACCGGCCTCGATCTGCTTGGCCATGAAGTTGGAAGTAGGCACCACGATGTCGTAACCGGCACGGCCGGTCATCATCTTGGCTTGCAGGGTATCGTCGCTGTCGTAGACGTCGTACTTGACCTTGACCCCGGACTGCTTTTCAAAGCCAGGAATGGTGCTCTTGGCGATGTAGTCGGACCAGTTGTAGACGTTCAGTACCTTGTCTTCTGCCAGTACGCCTGCACTAGGCAACAGCAGAAGCAGCGAACACAGCACTTTCTTGACAAGTTTCTTCTTCATTACAGGCTTCCTAATGTATTGCAAGACCATAAACTCCCTGTTGTCTGGGGACTCAGGGACCTGATGAACTGCACCTCCTGTTGACCGTCCGGGGTTTTCCCCTCAAATCCGGTCAGCGCCAAACCTGGGGCAACAATGGCACGCATAGGTATCAAGCAATATTCGTGCACAACAGTTATAACCCCATCCTATCCACTCTGGCTATTGCTATCCCAGTTGGACCCGGCAAGTGTCAGGCAAGAGACAACGAGCTTGCGGCGCAGGCCACGAGTCGTCCTATATTTATTATTTTCACAGGAAACCTGTGGAAACCGGCTGGCAGGGCAGCGCATTGCACTGACCGTTTGCTGCCTGTTTCCCGCAAGGGTAGACCTTCCCCATTACCAAGCCTCCTCCACTGTAGATAGCACCTCTGTAATGTTTAATAAAATCCACAATCTGTGGTGAGGTGTTACAGCTTTTTAACCACAAAGACATTCAGCCGCAACATGAATTTATTTTGCAGCGCAAAAAATTCAACACCCGAATGCTCTTGACGGCGGTCCGTGTTTACTATTCTGAACATCTGATCATTTCCTTCAGCATAAACCGCCGTACAGGGCAAATTTGCCTATACATATGATCAAAAACAGCGCTCAGCCTGATGTTTCAAGGCTTTAGCAAGATCCGGACACGCCCCGCACCTACCTGCTTATCTGCGGCAGGCAACAATGGCCCTGAACACTCAACGCGGCCCGCCACCGCCTGGCCGACAAAAAAGATTTTTTCTTGTCGCCCGGCAAGCTGAGGCAGATTTGCCACAGATCAAATCCGGTCCGCATTTGCCGTGGCAACAGGCGAAAGAAAAGCGGATGGCCCTTGCAGGCAATCCGCTCACGTTTTAGCAACTTCCGACACCACTGCTACATTTGATCAGATCAACCGTGCCAACAGGGCTTTTTCCATGCCGGCCATATCAGGAATACGTACCTGCATGCCATTGCCGGCCGCCAGCTCAACTGCCGCACCATTGCGCGTCATCTGCTTCAGCTCGACGATACGGTTGCCGTTCGGATGGATCACCTCGATGCGATCGCCTACTCCAAAGCGGTTTTTCACTTCCACCAGCGCCCAGCCATCGGCATCGACTTCCAGCACATCGCCAACATACTGGCTTTGCTTGGCCTTGGAATGCCCATCCAGATAGTTCTGGTAATCCTGGGTCTGATGACGCTCCAGGAAGCCCGGGGTGTAGCCACGATTGGCCAGACCATCCAGCTCGGCCAGCAAGCCCAGATTGAAGGGACGCCCTGCCACAGCGTCGTCGATGGCCTGGCGATACACCTGGGCGGTACGCGCCACGTAGTACAGGCTCTTGGTGCGACCTTCAATCTTGAGCGAGTCCACGCCAATCTTCACCAGCTTCTCCACCTGCTCCACCGCACGCAGGTCTTTGGAGTTCATGATGTAAGTGCCATGCTCGTCTTCGATGATGGGCATCAGCTCACCCGGACGGCTACCCTCTTCGATCAGATAGGTCTTGTCGGCCAGCGGATGGCGCTCGGCACCGCCGCAGGCAGCAAAGCTCTGGTTGGCTTCTTCCAGGGCTTTGTTGAAGTCCAGCTTGATGGTTTGCACATCGCCGGCGTCGTCATCCTGGGTATCGTGCATCTTGTAATCCCAACGGCAGGCATTGGTACAGGTGCCCTGATTGGGATCACGATGATTGAAATAGCCCGACAGCAGGCAGCGGCCAGAGTAAGCAATGCACAGCGCGCCATGCACAAATACTTCCAGCTCGATATCCGGGCATTCCTGGCGGATTTCGGCAATCTCGTCCAGGCTCAGCTCGCGCGACAGGATGATGCGCGACACGCCCAGCTTCTGCCAGAACTTCACGCCCATATAGTTAACGGTATTGGCCTGGACCGACAGATGCACCGGCACCTCGGGCCAGCGCTCACGCACCATCATGATCAGACCCGGATCAGCCATGATCAGCGCGTCCGGCTTCATGGCAATCACCGGCTCCATGTCCGCCATATAGGTCTTGATCTTGCTGTTATGCGGCAGCAGATTGCTGGCCACGAAAAACAGCTTGCCGCGCGCATGCGCTTCATCAATACCTGTTTTCAGTTCTTCCAGCTTGAAGTCGTTATTACGCGCACGCAGCGAGTAGCGCGGCTGGCCTGCATAGACGGCATCGGCACCAAAATCATAGGCGGCGCGCATTTTATCCAGCGTGCCAGCAGGCAGCAGCAGTTCCGGGGCTTTTATCATGATGGCTTGGCTTCCTTAATGTGACAGGCAGGCAATGGGGAGCGGCAGTCGATCCGGCGGGACAAAGCCGCGACGCGAGGCATCCTGGTTCAGCCTGTCAGCAGAGTAATATTGCAGCACCACCGCCCGGGCATCTTGCAGCACGTCATCGCAGGTCGCGAGGAAGGCGGGCCAGTCTTCCAGCATGGCAGGCTGCTGCTGGGCGCGGTGGTACAGGATGGACAACAGCGACATGGTCAGGGTGTGGTGGTATTTTTCCGCCGCCCCCTGCGCCATGGCAAAACGCGAAAAGGCGCGCGCGCAGCGCACTGCCGCTTCGGCTGCCGGGTACTGGCGGCGATAAGCCCAGGCGGCATACAAATGTGCCTGGTGGGTAAAGTCGGATGCAGGCAGCGTACTGGATTCCAACTGACGCAAAAACGCCTGATAGTCCATGATTCGGGTATCTCCGAAAACTGTAAAAACAAAAAGGCCCCGCCGTATCAGGGGCCTTTTCTTATGTTGCGGCGCGATTATGCGCTGTCTGCGCGGCCATCGTCAAGCCTGACGCCGTGCAGCAATGCGACATTAAATCACTGTTTTCAATGCCATTTTTCAGTCAGGGTTTTTGCGCCAGCACCCACAGCATCAATAGCTGCACCAGCAAGGCCGGCAGCATGAGCAAAACACAGATCACACTGGCAACCGGAGCACTGGCAAAGTCCAGTGCACTCAGGCTGGCCGCACACAGCACAAACAACAGCGTAGCCAGCAGCAGGCCACCAAGGGCCAGTTTGCGTTGCTGGCGCAAGCGCCACAAAAGCCGGTAAAGCATGCAGTACTCCATGAATAGAAATAGCCAGCCGCGTGCTCAGTCCTTGGCTTGCTGCAACCACTGCAGCTCCGCCTCGGAAAAGCCCGCCAGCCGTCGGGCATCGACATTGTAGCTGCCACGATGTGCCGTCAGATCATACTCTTGCAGCAGGCGGCTGAAGGTTGCCATCGGTCCCAGAGCACGCTGCCGGCACAGATAATGAAACCAGTGGTTGCCCACTTGCACGTGGCCGATCTCATCGCGCAGGATAATGTCCAGAATGGCAATGCTGGCCTCATCGCCGATATTGGCCAGCTTGCGTTGCAGCTCGGGGCTGGCATCCAGGCCACGCGCTTCCAGCACGCGCGGCACCAGCGCCATGCGTACCAGCACATCGTGATCGGTGACATGGCAGATTTCCCACAGACCGTTATGGGCAGGAAAGTCGCCGTAGCTATAGCCCAATTGCTGCAACCTGCCCTGCAACAGACGGAAATGGCCAGCTTCCTCCGCCGCAATGCGCAGCCAGTCGCTGACAAAATCATCCGGCATGTCGCGAAAGCGCCAGGCGGCATCCAGCGCCAGGTTGACGGCGTTAAATTCGATATGGGCAATGGCATGCAGCATGGCGGGCTGGCCTTGCGGCGAACCCGGACGGCGGCGCGGCACCTTGGTGGCATGCACCAGCTCAGGCTTCTCGGGATGGCCTGCCATCGGCAGACGCGTCAAGGGTGCGTCTTCACGCAGCAGCTCACCACGCTGCCAGGCAGCATGAATGGCTTCCGTGGCGGCCAGCTTGTCTGTCACATCAGAACTGAGCAAGGCCGCCTGAATCCGGGGATATAAAGCAGTAGGCGTCATCATGGTGCGCCATTCTAGCCGTTTGCACCGTGATCAGGCAGGCTTACCATCAAATCAGTGCACGCCGGCCGGGCGACAGGGCCACCAACCCCCTGCCCTGCCGCATGACAGATTTCCGCAGTGTAGAGATCGTCGCCGGATAAGGCTTGATGCATAATGCCAATATCTGCCACAGGGAGAATGTCATGCTGTTCAATTCCAGCCAACTCGGTGCTGTAGAAGTGGATGAAAGCACCATCATCAATTTTGACCAGGGCATTCCCGCCCTGGAAAACTGCACCCAGTTCAAACTGTTCCACAATGCCGACAGCAATAATCCCTCGGTGTACTGGATGCAGTCGCTGAACGACGCGGCCATCACCCTCAGTGTCACCCTGCCGCAGCAACTGGGCGTGCGCTATGAAGTGGAACTCAACGATGAGGAAGTGGCCCGTTTGCAATTGAGCAAGCCGGAAGACGCAGTCATCCTGGTACTGCTCTATCAGGAAGAATCCGCAGCCGAAGCCCACCCGGCGCTGGGCGAGCTGAAAGCCAATATCCGCAACCCGCTGGTACTCAATCTGGCCAGTCGCCAGGGCCTGCAAAAAACCGGCCTGTCCTGCGACATTCTGATGCACAACCTGAGCTGAACCAACACTGCCGCCCGGCCCGCCGGGCGGTGCCGGAGTCCCGCATGACCGCTCTTGCCTTGCCCCGCTGCCCCTGGTGTGGCGACGATCCGCTCTATATTGCCTATCACGACCAGGAATGGGGTCGCCCCCAGCACGATGAACACAAGCTGTTTGAAATGCTGATTCTGGAAGGGGCACAGGCCGGGCTGTCGTGGATCACCATCTTGCGCAAGCGCGAAGGCTACCGCCGCGCCTTTCACGGCTTCGACCCGCAGCGCGTGGCACAAATGGGCGAGGAGGATGTGGAAAGACTGATGCTGGACAGCAGCATCGTGCGCAACCGCTTGAAGATCAACAGCGCCATCCGCAATGCGCGGGTATTCCTGCAATTACAGCAAGAACATGGCAGCTTTGCGCAATGGCTATGGGCGCATACCGATGGCCAGAGCATGGTGAATCACTGGCAATCGCTGGCTGAATGCCCGGCCAGCACCGCGCTATCCGACCGCATCAGCAAGGCATTGAAAAAAGCCGGAATGAATTTTGTTGGTAGTACGGTGATTTACGCCTACCTGCAAGCCACTGGCGTGGTGAATGATCACCTGCTGGGCTGTCACCTGCATCCGACTCACTCGCACTGAACGGCTCAAGCCGCCTTGGTATCAAATACCACGGTGCGGAACAGCCCATCTGCCGAATGAAAGGGATGGGCACACACCACGCCCCCATCCTGACAGAAGGCCATCATCCGCCAGCTCTGGATCAGCTCCTGCAGTTCCTCTTCCGACCACGGACCAGCAAAACGGTCCGGCACCAGCGCTGACAACTCGGAACACAAGGCCTGCCGCTGTTCCGGCCTATCCAGCTGCTGCACACTGAAAGACAGGGTCTTGCCGTGCTTCATGACAAATCCTTTCAATCCGCAATGGATATGAGGAGAATCGCCATCATTCCACGATTTATTATTCAGCACCAGTTGAAAGTCTATTAGGCATGAGCGGTAAGTAAAAATACGGCAGGAATACAACGCTTCCCCATGAAAAAGGGCCACCCGGCATGGGATGGCCCTTGAACACCATGCCGAATGGCCGCTGAATCAGAACAGCTTCAGCCCCTTCAGCATCACCACCAGAATCAGCAGCGGCGACACAAAGCGCACTACCACAAACAGCACGCGCACCAGGGCCTCGTTACGCAACTGCCCCTCATTGGACAGCGCTGCCTTCAAGCGCTCGAAACCCCACACCCAGCCCACGAACAGACACAGGAAAATCCCGCCCAATGGCATCAGGATGTTGGAGGTGACAAAGTCGAACAGGTCGAACATGGTCATGCCGAACAGCTTGAACTCGGCCATGCTGCTATTGGACAACGCGCAGGTGGCGCCGATCAGGGCCAGCAGCAGCAGGTTGAGCACGGTAGCCTTGGGGCGGCTGATGCCGAAACGCTCACTCAATACCGATACCGGCACTTCCAGAATCGACAACATGGCACCGGTGGAGGCAATCGCTGCCAGCACAAAGAAGGCCACCATGAACAGCTGGCCCAGCGGCATGCTGGCAAACACCGCCGGAATGGTGATGAACAGCAGCGATGGACCGGCTTCCGGCTTGAAACCGAAGGCAAACACCGCCGGGAAAATGGCGATGCCGGCCAGCATGGAAACGAACAGGTCGGCACACATCACCCGCAGGGTGGTAGCCGGAATGTTCTGATCATCACGGAAATAACTGCCATAAGTCATCATGGTGCCCATGCCGATGGACAGCTTGAAGAAGGCCAGGCCCACCGCAGTCAGCACCACTCCCGCCGTGATCTTGGAAAAATCCGGGGTAAACAGAAAGGAAACCCCCTGCAGGGCACCCGGCAGCATCAGGCTGCGCACACCAATCACCAGCAGCAGCAAAAACAGCATGGGCATCAGCTTTTTGGTCACCGCCTCGATACCCTTGGCCACACCCATCAGCAGGATGCCGCCGATCAGGGCCAGCACCAGCCACTGCCACAGCAGCGATTGCACCGGGTCGGCAATCAGCGAACCGAACGCCGCCGAAGTCACCTTGGGATCACTGGACAGGATGCCCCCGCCAATGGCCTTGAACACATAGGCAAATACCCAGGCCGCCACTTCAGAGTAAAAAGCCATGATCAGGAAGGCCGACAGCACACCAAAAGCGCTGATCAACCACCAGGGCTGGCCGGCCGGAGCCAGCTTTTTCAGCGCCGTCACCGCATCAGACTTGGCACGGCGACCCAGCATGATTTCGGAAATCATCACGGGTAAGCCTACCAGCAAGGTGGCACAGACATACACCACCAGAAAACCCGCACCACCATTGGTGCCGGTCAAATAGGGAAACTTCCAGATATTGCCCAGCCCGACGGCCGAGCCCAGCGTGGCAGCCAATACGCCAAAACTTGAAGTAAAACCATCGCGCGCCTTGCCAGCACCGACGGTGGCCGAGGATCTATTGTCCTGTTTCATTTGGTCTCTCATCACGACAAAAAACAAGCCCGTTCAAGCGATAACCTGAACGGGAGCCTCTGGTTCCGGGGTCGCCGGAGCGGCGATTCTGAAGTGATTTGTCAGACCATGCAAAATTTTTTTCTAGCCCTGGCTAGCTGTGCGACACAACTCGCCGGTCAGACGGCCCAACCAGTCAAAACAAGCCTGCAATTGACTCTCCTCAATAAATTCGTCCGGGCGATGTGCCTGCTCGATCGAACCTGGCCCCAGCACTACGCATGGCATGCCCGCAGCATGGAACACGCCGGCCTCCGTGGTATAGGCCACCCCATCACCTCCCTGGCAACCACACAGTTTTTCCACGTAGTGCAGCACCTCGCTGTCCGGCGTGGCCTCGAAGGCCGGGCAATACACCCGCGGTTCGATGGAAATCATGGCTTCCGGTGCCACCTGGCGCATCTCCAGCAAGAGATTGTCAGCATAGTCACGGACAGAATCGACGAAGCGCTGCGGATCATCCCCCGGCAGCCAGCGGCATTCAAAAGTGAATTCACAATCCTTGGGCACGATATTATTAGCCGTACCGCCATGAATGGTACCGGTCTGCAAGGTGGTGAACGGCACATCATATAATGGTTGATGGTGGCCAAACGAGGCCTCAGTGTCAGCCAGACGTCGCACATGAGTGATCAGCCGCGCAGCATACTCAATGGCATTGACGCCCTGCGGTGTCAGCGAGGAATGCGCCGCCCGCCCCTGCACATGGCAGTGATAGTGAGCAATCCCCTTGTGCGCCACCACCGGCCGCATCGAAGTGGGCTCACCAATAATGCAGCCAGCCACCGGCACCCCTTGCTGCAACAAGGCATCGATCAAGCGGGGTACGCCAAGGCAGCCCACTTCCTCGTCATAAGACAGAGCAATGCCAATTCCCTGCTGCAAACGCCCCTCCTGCGCCAGCCGCACCCAGTCAGGAACATGCGCCAGCACGCAGGCGATAAAGCCTTTCATGTCGGCGGTGCCACGCCCATACCAGCGTCCATCGCCTTTATCGGTCAATACAAAGGGAGGTGAGCTCCATGCCTGTCCATCCACCGGCACCACATCGGTGTGGCCGGACAACAGCATCAGTGGCAAGTCCTCCGCGCCAATGCGGGCAAACAAATTGGACTTGCTGCCGTCATCGTTCAGCGTGCGCTGGCTGCTGACGCCAAATCCGGCCAGATACTGGCTCACCCAGTCGATCAGCTCCAGATTGGAATGACGGCTGGTGGTATCAAAAGCAAGCAGGGTTCGCAGCAGCGGCAGATAGGAAGGAGCCATGGGAGTCCTGTGATAATTGTCCGGTCATCCCTGGAGTCTGCCCTGACAAAGCCGACATCGGCAACCTCATCCTGCGGAATGCCCCCGCAACAGCCCCAGACCATGACCATTTTTTCTGCCGGCAAGCACGCAAATGCTTGGCAAAGTGCGGCAAACCCGTTATGATTCGCATTCTTCTACGGCGGGTCTCCTCGCATTGTACGGTAGCAAACCTGGTCAGGTCCGGAAGGAAGCAGCCATAGTTACTTAGTGCAAGTGCCGAGGGTCAGGCTCGCCACCCCCTCCCTTCCCATATGTACATGTTCACGACATGGCGATACCATTTCACGCCAAATAGCAAAGATTCCATTGTATTTCTAGATAAGAATACGCTAACATAAGAAAAACCAGATGCACGAAATCATTGAACTTAATGATTTTTTTTGCATCCGAATTATTCCTTATGGATTTTCTTTGCTATTTTTAGGACATAGGGCAGTGTCCTAAACCATACCTATAATTCAATACAATACTGTTTAGCCTTTTAAGAGGAACAACCCATGAAACTCTTTGAAAAAATCACCAACCCGCGTGAAATCCGTCGCAAGCTCGGCCTGAACCAACAGGAATTCTGGAGCCGCATCGGCGTTACCCAGTCTGGTGGCTCCCGCTACGAAAGCGGCCGCAACATGCCTAAGCCAGTGCGTGAACTGCTGCGTCTGGTCCATGTTGAACAGATCGACCTGTCCAAGGTACGCCGCGAAGACTTTGAAATCGTCGAATACCTGAAGGAAACCCATCCGGACCTGTACAAGAGCCTGCGTAAGGCCGTACGTGCCCAGATGGAAGCCCAGGAAGGCTCGACCGAAGCCGCAGCCAGCTGATAGTCATCTCCGACAAAGGGCAGTAGCAAGCAACTCAACAGCTGCTTGCCACTGCCCTTTTTCTTGGCCTAAACCCACCAGCACACGGCGACCAGCGCAGGCTTACTCACCCGCATTACGCACCAGCAGTACCGGCACATCCGCTTGCTTCAGCAAACCCTCGGCCACACTACCCATCAGGATATGCATCAGCCCACTCCAGCCGTGCGTACCCATCACAACCAGATCAGCACCCCAGCTATTGGCGTCGTCCAGTAGCACGGAAGCGATTTTATCGCCCCAACTTTCAAGAATCTTCACCTCCGGCGTCAATCCGGCAGCCACTGCCAGTGCTTGCGCCTGCCCCAGCACCTGCTCACCCGCCTGCTTGATGGACTTTTGCAACTCCGCCGCATCCAGAAACTCTGTGCCACCCCAGCCAAACTGCGCTAGGTCAACCACATGCACCAGCCGGACGGTACTACCCATATGCTTGGCAAGGCGGCAAGCCTCTGCCAGTGCCAGGTTGGACGTATCACTGTCATCCACCGGCACAAATATGCGTTGATACATAACCCTCTCCTTTTGGTGTGTTGGTACTATGCATACAGTCTAGCAAACCAGCCCGACCTGCGGTTGATACAGATTAAGACAGTCGATTAGACTGAATGCCATTTTACCCAGGTGAAATCATGGCCCGCATCAAGATCGCCCTGCCAGAGCAATTCATTTTTGAAACCGTGCTGGATGTCCGTATCGGCGACATCAACTACGGCGGCCACATGGCCAATGACGCCATTCTGCGCCTGGCCCATGAAGCCCGCTTGCGTTTTCTGAAAAGCCTTGCTTACAGCGAACTGGATGTAGAAGGCGTGGGGATCATCATGGCGGATGCCGCAGTCATGTATCGCGCGGAGGCCTTCCACGGCGACAATCTGCATTTCAGGCTCGGCGTCTGCGACCTGAACAAGTACGGACTGGACATCGTCTACCAGGCAATCGATGGCAACAATGGCAAAGAAGTGGCAAGATTGAAGACCGGCATCGTTTTCTTTGATTACCAGACTCGTCAGGTAAGCACCATGCCGGCGGCCTTTGTCGCCAAACTCAATAAGCAATAACAACAGGAAATTCCGACATGCGTCCATACCCAAACAACAGTCCGCAAGCCATTGCCCGCCTGCTGGCGATGTTCATGATTACCGACGGCAATATGGATCCGCGTGAGCTGGACCTGCTGGAGAACGTCAACGTCTACGACCTGATCGGCCTGCCCCGCAAACAGTTTGCCCAGGTACTGGTGGACTATTGCGACGACATTTCCGACGAGGCCGAACAGGATGGCACCATCCACCTGCTGGATACCGACCGCATCGAATTCATGCTGGCTGAAGTCACCGACCACAACAAGCGCATTCTCACTTGCGTGCTGGCCATGGACATCAGCAAATCGGATGGCACCATCAGCGACCCGGAAATTGTCCTGCTGCGCCACATGATGAAGGAATGGAACATCAGCCTGGAAGACCTGGAACGCCAGTTCGTTCGCTGAGCGCCCTTTGCAGTTGCAAACAAGGCCGGCCGTTGATCGGGACCTCTCACCCAGCGCTCCAGCCAGCCAAATGAAAGCCGCCCGGAACACCCTGGCGGCTTTGTGTTGTCATCACCACCGGGCCAACCCACATGAGCACACGTTTTAGCGGCAGCGAACACTACGTTGCCACCGATGACCTGATGATGGCAGTGAACGCCGCCATCACCCTGCAACGCCCGCTGCTGGTCAAGGGTGAGCCGGGTACCGGCAAAACCATGCTGGCAGAAGAAATTGCTGCCGGCCTTGGCCGCAAGCTGATTGTCTGGCCGATCAAATCCACTACCAAGGCCCAGCACGGCCTCTATGAGTACGATGCGGTATCCCGCCTGCGCGATTCGCAGTTGGGTGACGCCAAAGTGCAGGATATCGGCAACTACATCGTCAAGGGCCAGCTGTGGCAGGCTTTTGAAGCAGATACAGCACCGGTGCTGCTTATCGACGAGATCGACAAGGCGGACATCGAGTTTCCCAATGACCTGCTGCGCGAACTGGACCAGATGGAGTTCTTCGTCCATGAAACCCAGCAATTCGTGCGCGCCAGACAACGCCCCATCATCATCATTACCTCGAATAATGAAAAAGAGCTGCCCGATGCCTTTTTACGACGCTGCTTCTTCCATTACATCCGCTTCCCGGACCACGAAACCATGCAGGCGATTATCGACGTGCACTATCCGGGACTACAGCAGCAATTGATCCGCCAGGCCATGGAAGTGTTCTTTTCCATCCGCGAGCTGCCCGGCCTGAAAAAAAAGCCCACCACATCCGAATTGCTGGACTGGTTGAAACTGCTGGGCAGCGAGAATATCAGCAGCGAAGAGCTGGCCAGCCGGCATGGTAATGCCAGCCTGCCGCCACTGGCCGGGGCCTTGCTGAAAAACGAGCAGGACTTGTCGCTGTTTGAGCGCCTGGCGCAAATGACCAAGCTGCGCCGTGGCTGACATCCTCCCGCTGCTACAGGGCTTTGCCGACCAGCTGCGACTGGAAGGGAAAAGCCCGCATACGCTGGATGCCTATCTGCGCGATCTGCACAGCCTGCAGCCACTGCTTGGCGAACGTGATTGCCTGCAGATCAAAGCAGACGACATCCGCAAAGCAATGGCCACCCTGCACGCCCGCGGCCTCGGCAGCCGCAGCCTGGCGCGCAAGCTGTCATCCTGGCGCCAGTTTTACGACTGGCTGCTGCAGCAACAACGGGTCAGCGGCAATCCCTGCCTGGGCCTGCGCGCGCCCCGCCAGGACAAACCCCTGCCCAAGGCACTGCCGGTAGATGGCACGGCTGCCCTGCTGGAGCATATTGCGCCCGATGACAGCCTCAGCCTGCGCGACCGCGCCCTGTTCGAGCTGATGTACTCTTCTGGCCTGCGCTTGTCCGAGGCCGTCAATCTGGACTTGCCGGACCTGGACCTGACCGAGCAACTGATGCGGGTACGCGGCAAGGGCAACAAGATACGCCTGCTGCCAATAGGCCGCACGGCACTGGACTACCTGAAGCAATGGCTGGCAGAACGTCAAAGCACTCCGGACTGCCTGGCGGTGTTTGTCGGGCGCCATGGCCAGCGCCTGGGTGGCCGCCAGGTACAAAAGCGCCTGGCCGAGTGGTCGATTCGCACAGGCATGGACCGCCACGTTCACCCACACATGCTGCGCCACTCCTTTGCCAGCCACATCCTGCAGTCCTCCGGCGACTTGCGGGCGGTACAGGAACTGCTGGGCCATGCCAATCTGTCGACCACCCAGATCTACACCGCACTGGATTTCCAGCACCTGGCCAAGGTCTATGATGCAGCCCACCCGCGCGCCAAAAAGAAAGACTAAGCACCAGCGCGGTATGGATAAAGAAAAAGCTCCGTCAAACGGAGCTTTTCAACAACAGCAAGGCTGCTTAGCGCGGCGAACAAAGCCTTGATGAGGACCCGGGCCAAGGCGCAACGCAGGCGCGGGGGGTTTGCTAGCGGGTCTTAGCTGCGCTCGGGCAACGCAGCCAGCACGGCCTTGAGCAATTGCCAGGCCTTGCCTACTGACTCCACCTCGACCCGCTCGCCCGGCGCATGCGCACCGCGGATGGTCGGACCGAAGGAAACCATGTCCATGTCAGGATACTTGGAGCCGATAATGCCGCACTCCAGCCCGGCATGAATCACCTGCACCCCGGACTTGGCAGCAAATTCGCGCTCATAGACCTGCTGGAACAGCGCCAGCAATGGCGACTGTGGATTGGGTGCCCAGCCCGGATAGCCGCCCTCCATCTCCACCGTAAAACCAGCCAGCCCAAACAGGCTTTCTACTTCGCGCGCCAGCATCCAGGTACCGGAATCCAGCAGCGAACGCACCATCAGGTTGGCAAATACCTTGCCCTGCTCTACTCGGACCACACCCAGATTATTCGATGTTTCCACCACGCCACTCACCCGCTGGCTCATGCGTTTCACCCCGTGCGGGGCAGCATGCAGTGCAGCCAGAATAGCCTGCTGATCCGCAGCAGCCAGCACCTGGGTAGCCGAGGCTGCAGCCAACTCCACCGTTACGCCTTCGTCCACGCCGGCCAGTTCGAAACGCAGCAAGGCCTGGAAGGCATCCAGTCTGGCGGCCACTTTGGCGTCATCCTGCTGCGGATAAGCCACGACAGCCTGCGCCTCGCGGGCCAGTGCGTTGCGGGCGGTACCACCACTGAAACTGATCAAGCGTAAATCGGTATCTGCCTGCAATTCGCGCAACAGGCGGACCAGTATCTTGTTGGCGTTGCCTCGTCCCAGATGAATGTCAGCACCAGAATGGCCACCCTTCAGGCCACGCACCGACAGCGCACTCACTGCGTAAGCGGCGGGCAGCGCGGTAGTCTGATAATCACGGGTAACATTGACATCGACACCGCCGGCGCAGCCCATATAGAACTCGCCCCACTCCTCGGTATCAATATTGATCATCATGCTGCCTTGCAGCAGGCCAGCCTCCAGCCCGAGCGCCCCACCCATGCCCGCCTCTTCATCCAGCGTCATCAACACTTCAACCGGGCCATGCGGAATATCCTCACTGGCCAGCACGGCCAGCCCCATGGCGACGCCAATGCCGTTATCCGCACCCAGCGTGGTGTTTTCTGCTACCAGCCAGCCATCCTGCAGGACAGGTCGCACCGGATCCTTGAAAAAGTCGTGCTCGGTGCCGGCATTTGCCTGGCACACCATATCCAGATGCCCTTGCAGTACCAC
Source organism: Aquitalea sp. FJL05 (assembly GCF_003852595.1). NCBI lineage: Bacteria > Pseudomonadati > Pseudomonadota > Betaproteobacteria > Neisseriales > Chromobacteriaceae > Aquitalea > Aquitalea sp. FJL05. The sequence goes on along the minus strand of NZ_QAJS01000007.1, from coordinate 69,101 downwards.
GCCCACCCGGTTCTCATAACCCGGGGTAGCCGGCTTGCGCACAATCAGGTTGCCTGCTGCATCCACAACAGTCTGCAGGCCACGCAGCTCAGCCCAGCCCTTGAGATAGTCGCGCAGTTGCTGTTCATGTTTGGAGGGACGGGGAATCTCGCACAGCGTCTGAAAATGCTCCCAGACCGCCTGAGGCTGGAGTTCGGCGATATTGACCACAATGTATCCTTTGTCTTGACGTGCTGATGGGCATATTACGTCGCCATCATCGATGAAACGTGGCAGAGACTGTTGCATACAGCCCTGTTTTGTACACAATCGACTTTATCATGACAGCGACGCGGGGTCATGCTGCAATGCAGCCACGCAGCGACAAATGACAAACCAGGGCAGTGGCACGCCGGTACAGGGCAGATCAGGAAAGGAAAGAGTTCGCCGCTCAACAACGCAGTGTGACAACAGCAAACATGGCCCGCACCCCGGCAAGCAGAGTACGGGCCACGATCAAAGGAAGGGTCAGGCAAGCGCCAATTGCTGTCGTCCGCCAAGCTGTGTGGCCGGGCGCATGTAATGATCCAGCAGCAAGCGCATGAACTGATGACTCTTGCAGATGGCATTGCGCAACTTGGTGATGGTCTCCTGGCTGGGGTGCAGCCCTACCAGGGTGACGATGATTTCCAGCGCTTCCCACGGATGGGCATCGTCATACTTGGCATGCAGCTTCAGCCACTTCATTGCCTTGCCGCGCACTTCCTCGTCAAACAGATTGGCATAGCGGTCTTCCGAGCAGACCCGGGCCGACCACTCACCCGTCGCGCCTTCGATGGCGTAATTGGTAGCCGCCATGGCCACCGCCAGTGACTCGCGGTCACATACCTGCCAGCACCATTGGCTTAACGACAGCGTTTCCAGCGCATGCTGGTTGTGCAGCATGGCCTGGATATCCACGCCAGATTCGGCTGCCCAGTTGACCCAGTGGTCGGCATGATTCTGCTCGACACGGATATTGCGGATCAGGTAGCGCCGGGCCATATCATGCCCCTCCCCTTGTCCATAGCGGATTTTCAGCAAATTCATCGCCATATACTGGGGAAACTGATCGATGACCGGCCAGCCACCGGACAGGAAGGCCTTGTGTATGGAGTGCTCCAGGCGCGCTTCCTTCATCTGGGTGAACAAATCGTGCTCAACCACCTCGCTTTTGAAGCGATCGCAGTAGTGCACCATTTCCTGCGTCCACTCCGGGTAGCTGGCAACCTCCATCAAGGGACCGGTTCTGACAAATTGATGCTGGTCTTTCATTCTGGACCTCTTTCTCAACTGTGGGCCTGTATCACTCCCCGCCGGGCAGACGGTGCAAAACCGACTGCGGCCTGCCATGCAAGGGAGGGATGAACGGAGCGGGTTCGCCAATAAAATACCCCTGAGCGTAATCCACTCCAATACTTTGCAGCTCCGCCAGAATTTCTGGCGCACTGACGAATTCGGCGATGGTTTTCTTGCCGGTAACATGGCCGATATGATTGATCATCTCCACCATGGCCCGATCCACCGAGTCATCCACCATGTCCTTGACAAAGCTGCCATCAATCTTGAGGTAATCCACCGGCAAATGCTTCAGATAGGCAAATGACGACATGCCTGCACCAAAATCATCCAATGAGAAATGGCAGCCCAAGCCTTTCAGCTCGCTGATGAAGCGAGTAGCCTGCTGCAGATTCGATATGGCGCTGGTTTCGGTGATTTCAAAGCAGATCATTCCGGCCGGGATGTCATAGCTGACAAACTGCCGCCGGATGAAATCAAGAAAATTATCGTCACACAGCGTGGCACCCGACAGATTCACCGCGCAGACATCGATAGACCGATCCCCCAGCGAACGCATATTCCACAAGGTTTCAAAGGTTTGGCGCACGACGATGCGGTCGATATCCGGCATCAGGCCAAAACGCTCGGCCGCCGGAATGAAGGAACCCGGCAAGATGATGTTGCCGCTTTCGTCGCGTAGCCTCAGCAGCACTTCGACGTGCCGCCCTGTCCCCTTAGCGACAGGGCGCAGTGGCACGATTTCCTGGCTGTACAGACAGAAGCGCTCTTCTTCCATGGCAGTGCGCAGACGCTGCACCCAGGCCATTTCTACCGAACGCACCGCCAGCTCGGTGTCTTTCGAACTGTAAAGCTGGATGCGATTGCGCCCCTTTTCCTTGGCCATGTAGCAAGCGATATCCGCAGCCTGCAGCGCCTCGGCCAGGGTGGCGCCGGCTTCACCAAGGAAAACCATGCCGATACTGGCACTGATGGAGAAGGGAATGCCTTCCCACTGAAAGCTGGACTGCTGCACTGCGCGCCGCAAACGATCCGCCTTGTCCAGTGCCTCGTCCACCCGGCAATCTTCCAGCAAGACGCCGAACTCGTCGCCACCCAAGCGGGCCAGCACGTCGGACAGCCCTAGCTGTTCCTGCAATACCCGGCATACCTGGCGCAACAACTCATCACCCGCCGCATGGCCATTGGTATCGTTGACCAACTTGAACTGATCCAGATCGACAAACAGCAGGGCATGCGATGTTTCCGCCACCATCAGCCGGCTGAGTGCACGGGTGACCCGCTGTTCGAATTCCCGCCGGTTATACAGGCCGGTGAGCGCATCATGCGCCGCCTGCCAGGACAGATGATTGATGTACTGCTGCTCGATCGATTTGTCATGCAAGGCCAGCACCAGCCCGTCAACCTGCCCCAACGAATTATGAATCGGTGCGGCCACCAGCGAGATCATGTGACTGCTGCCATCCAGCCCCTGCAAGCGCAGGCTGGGATAAGTCTGCTTGCTTTCACACTTTGCCCGCAGCTGGCTGGTGGTAATCAGGTCCATGCTGCTGCCGGAAAGGTCGATCATCGAGAACACATCCTCGAAATAACGACCGATAGCCCCCTTGCCGGCACCACCAACCAGATGGTGCGCCACAGCATTGAGGTAGCGCAGCTTGCCGGACAGATCGATGGTGACCACCGCATCGCCAATCGAATTGAGCGTGGTTTCCGCCCTTTCCTTTTCGGCATGCAATTCGGCCTCAAAGCGGGCGGACTGACGCAGCAACACCTGCACCTGCCGCACGGTCAGCAGCAACAGGCCGGCCCCTGCCATCAGGTTGACCCACCACAACAGGGTGGTGGCAAAACGGGAACCCTCACCCAGCACTTCGGAAAAGGCGCGCGCCGGAGCCTTCAGCTCTTCATTAATGTCCGAAATACGGCGACTGAGGACCATCAGTTCATCTTCGCCGATGTAGCTGCGGGTAAAGCCGTCATGCAGCCTTTCGGCAATGCCGGAAATCTCGATGATATAGCTGTCGCCGATTTCCCAGTAATGGATGGCCTGACTCAGATAGCTGACATGACGAAACCACAGGAAAGCATTGATGACGTTGCCGATATCGTCAGGATGGTTGCCACCTTGCAGCAACCCGGCCCTGGCTTGTTGCAGATCAGGCTGCGGGCGGTCCAGTGCCAGTCGTGCCTGCCTATCCCCCAGCTGGATGGCAATGGCAGCCTTGTAGGCCTGAAAATCCTGTTCCGAGCGGCTGCCGGCGTAGCGCGTCAGATAATAGATGGCATCTTTTTGCGCCTTCGACCACAGCCCCTCCCCGCCCACATAGGCACGGATGGTGGACAAGGCATTGAAGCTGAAGGCACTGATCAGCAACAAGGCGCCCACAATAGCGACAAAGGGCCAGACTACCCGCATCAGCCTGCGGCTGCCGTACGCACTCATTGCAGTGATTGCCCCCCGCTTGCTGCATTGCTCATTTATGGAATTATCATCCACACCGGGTCATTTTTACCACAGATAGCATACCGGGGCATGCCATCGTCACTATCCATCTCGGCTGCCCTCTCTGCCCTCAGAGCAAGGGCAGGCAGATAAAAGCCATACTGCCAATGCGGACTGCTCGCCATCTACTGCGGCGCTTATGGATCATCCGCCATATTTGTTACTAACATTTAAATGTCAATTAAACATACTGTCAATATCAGGCAGCTTGCATCTGACATAGCCATTTAATAGATATAGCCCTATTTGGCACAAGTACTTGTAACAGTTGAATTTTCAGCATTCACAATGAAAAAAGCTGCCGAAGCAGCTTTCTATGCAAGGTTCAACTGGCCGCCTCCTAAGGAGTCAGCGCGCCAGCTTGCTGTTCCTGCTGTAGATGCCACATTTCTGCATAACGCCCACCATGCTCCACCAGCTCGCGATGATTGCCACGCTCCAGCACCCGGCCATCTTCCATCACGATGATCTGATCGGCATCGACGATGGTAGACAAGCGGTGGGCGATGATCAGCGTGGTGCGATTGGCCGAGATCGCAGCCAGCTCTTGCTGAATCGCTTTCTCGGTACGCGAGTCCAGCGCGCTGGTGGCCTCGTCAAAAATCAGGATGGGCGGATTTTTCAGAATGGTGCGCGCAATGGCCACCCGTTGCTTTTCGCCGCCGGACAGCTTCAGCCCGCGCTCGCCCACCTGAGTGTCGTAACCATCGGGCAGGCTCATGACGAAGTCGTGAATGTGCGCCGAACGCGCCGCTTCCATCACCTCGTCGCGGCTGGCGTCCGGTCGGCCATAGGCGATGTTGTAATAGATGCTGTCGTTAAACAGCACGGTATCCTGCGGCACGATGCCGATATGGCCACGCAGGCTGTCCTGGCGCAGTTGGCGAATATCCGTGCCGTTGATGCTGATGCTGCCGCGACCCACATCATAAAAACGGAACAGCAAGCGCGACAGGGTCGATTTACCCGCACCACTGGCACCCACCACCGCCAGCGAACTGCCGGCCGGAATCTCGAAACTCAGACCATGCAGAATGGTGCGTTTGCTGTCATAGCCAAACTCCACACCAGCAAAACGGATACTGGCCTGTCGCGTATCCAGCCATTGCGCGCCCGGCGCATCATCCACTTCCTTATTGGTGGAAAGCAGGCCGAACATGCGTTCGATATCCGCCAGTGAGTGCTTGATCTCGCGATAGACAAAGCCCAGGAAATTCAGCGGCGCATACAGCTGGGTAATGAAGGTAGCCACCAGCACCACATCACCAACCGTCATGCTGTGACTCACCACGCCACGCGCCGCCAGCACCATGATCAGGGTGACGCCGCTGGCAATGATGATGCCCTGCCCGGCATTCAGCATGGACAGCGATACCTGATTCTTGATGGCGGAGGCTTCCCAGGCCGCCAGATTGCGGTCATAACGCGCCTCTTCATAGCCTTCGTTATTGAAGTATTTGACGGTTTCGTAATTGATCAGCGCATCGATGGCCTTGGCATTGGCCTTGGAATCCAGATCGTTCATGCTGCGACGAAACACGGTGCGCCACTCGGTCACCACCAGGGTAAACACGATGTAGATGGCAATGGTGGCCAGTGTTACCGCAGCAAATTCCCAGGCATAGCGGCGAAACAGAATGGCCGACACCATGCCGATTTCCAGCAATGTCGGCAGAATGTTGAACACGGTGAAATTGAGCAGGAAACCAATACCCTTGGTACCGCGCTCGATGTCGCGGCTCATGCCGCCCGTCTGACGCTCCAGATGGAAACGCAGCGACAGGCGAAACAGGTGCTGGAATACACTACGCGCCACACTGCGTACCGCACCCTGGATGACCCGGGCAAATACCGCATCGCGCAGCTCTCCCAGCACACTGGAAGTGAGCCTGGCCACGCCATAGCCCACCAGTGCCATCACCGGCACCGCCAGCAAGGTGGCCGGCACGGAGAGTTGATCGACGATGTCTTTCAGATAGAGCGGCACCGTGACTGCCGCCACCTTGGCCAGAATCATGCAGGCCAGCGCCAGCACGACCCGGCCCTTGAAAGCCCACAGATAAGGCAGCAGCGTCTTGAGGGTTTGCAAATCGTTGCGATTGCCGGGAGCCGGACCGCTATGGGTGAAACGCATGGAAACTACCTGTCGAAAAGCCGGCCAGTGCCGACGCTGAAAATGAGCAAAGCCGCCGGCCGGCGGCTCCAGGAACGGCCTGCACCAGGCCCAGGCAGAGTCAATGCAATACGCGCGGTGCCACCAGCGTCATTTCGGGGATGGTCACATCGAAACGCTTGCCGTCATCGGCCAGCATCTGGTAACTGCCGCGCATGGAACCATACGGCGTCTTCAGGTGGGTGGCACTGCTGTATTCGAAGGACTGGCCTGGCTCCAGTCGTGGCTGCTCGCCCACCACGCCCATGCCGCGCACTTCCTGCTCCTGATTGTTGGCATCGACAATGATCCAGTGGCGGCTAACCAGTTGGGCGGGTTCGCTGCCGGTATTGGTCAGGCGGATGCGATATGCGAACACATAAACATCGGTCGCCACGTTGGACTGCTCGGCGATGTAATGTGGTTCGGCCTCCACCTCTATCTGGTAGCTTTTATCTGGCATGGTGTTTTCCTTGTGCTGTTGTACTGCATTTTATCCCGCCTTTGGCCTTGGGCGCGGTAGAATAAACGCCATTTCATGACCCCATCCGTGTTTGCAAGGTAGACCATGCGCGACTTCCGTATTGCCCCCAGCCTCCTTTCCGCCGATTTCGCCTGTCTGGGCCAGGAGGTGCGCGATGTCATCGCCGCCGGAGCCGACATCATTCACTTCGATGTCATGGACAATCACTATGTACCGAATCTGACGGTAGGCCCTCTGGTATGTGAAGCCATCCGCCCGCATACACAAGCCCCCATCGACGTGCACCTGATGGTGAAGCCGGTGGACAGCCTGGCCCCGATGTTCGCCAAGGCCGGCGCCGATATCATCACCTTTCACCCGGAAGCATCCGAACACATCGACCGCACCCTGGGCCTGATCAAGGAGTCCGGCTGCAAGGCGGGCCTGGTATTCAATCCGGGCACCTCGCTGTCTTACCTTGACCATGTGATGGACAAGATCGACATGGTGCTGATCATGTCGGTGAATCCGGGCTTTGGCGGCCAGTCGTTCATTCCGCATGCACTGGAAAAAGTACGCGCCGCACGCCAGCGCATCGACGAGTATACCGCCAAGCATGGCGGCGAGATCTGGCTGGAAGTCGATGGCGGCATCAAGGTCGACAATATTGCCGCCGTGGCTGCCGCCGGGGCCGACACCTTTGTCGCCGGCTCGGCCATTTACGGCCAGCCGGACTATCAGGCAGTGATTGCCGCCATGCGTGCCGAACTGGCAAAGGTGGCCTGATGCAGGCCGCCATCGTCACCGGAGCCTCGCGCGGACTGGGTCTGGCACTGTGTGCCGAGCTGCTGCAGCGCGGCTTTGTGGTGGTGGGACTGGCCAGACAGCATAGCGAGGGGTTTCGCCAGCTGGCACGGCAATATCCGCAACAGCTGCACTACCTGCGCGCCGACATGGCCGACAGCCCTGCCCTGCACGGCCTGCTGGCCGAGGCCTTGCAACTGCTACCGATGAATGCCGTACGGCAATTGCTGCTGATCAACAATGCCGGCGTGGTCATGCCCATTGCCAGTGCCGGCTTCTATCCGGCGGCCGAGTTGACGCAGGCCATCGCCATCAACCTGACAGCCCCCATGCTGCTGACCGATGCCCTGCTGCGCCTGAGCGACGAGCTGGAATGTCAGCTGCGCATCCTGTGCATCTCATCGGGTGCGGCGGTAAAAGCCTACCCGGGCTGGGGCGTATATGGCAGCAGCAAGGCCGCGCTCGACCACTTCTGTCGCCATGTGGCGGAAGAACAGCAAGCCTGCGCCAACCCGGCGCTGATTGCCGCCGTCTATCCTGGCGTGGTAGACACCGACATGCAGGCGCACATTCGCGACAGTGACCCGGCCCAGTTCCCCAACAAGGAACGGTTCGACGCCCTCAAGCGCGAAGGCGGCCTCAGCACGCCGCAACAGGCCGCCCGCCAACTGGCCGACCACCTGCTCAGCGCAGACTTCGGCCACCACCCCGTACTCGACATCCGCCATTTGCCGGATCAAGCCCAGAACTGACTTCCTAGCCCTGACATCGTATGAATCTGAAACACATCAAAGCCGTTGCCTTCGATCTGGACGGCACCCTGGTTGACTCCATTCCCGACCTGGCTGCTGCGGCCAATGCCATGCGCCAGCATCTGGGCCTGCCGGCCCTGGCCGAGATGCGCATACAGGAGCATGTCGGCGACGGCATTGCCAGCCTGGTACACCGTGCCATTACTGATGAACGCCACGGCGCGGCGGAAGCTGCACTCTGGGAGCAGGGTTTCAGCTTTTTCGTGCGTTACTACCACGAACACCTGAGCGACAACACCAGCGTCTACCCCGGTGTACGCGATGGCCTGGGCCTGCTGCGCGCCCTGCAACTGCCGCTGGTGGTGGTCACCAACAAATCGGAATACCTGGCCGTGCCGCTGCTGCAGCAACTTGAGCTGCGCGATGCCTTCAGCCTGGTCATCGGTGGCGACACCCTGGCCGAGAAAAAACCCTCAGCCCTGCCGCTGCAGCATGTCTGCGATGTTCTGGGCATCAACACCAGCGAACTGGCCATGGTGGGCGACTCCGAGAATGACATCCTGTCCGCCCGTGCCGCCGGCGCAGCCGCCATCGCCGTCAGTTATGGCTATGCCGATGCCAGCACGCTGCAGGCCGATCTGGTCATCGGCAATCTTGCCGAACTGTACGATTTGATGAAAAATAACTGATCACCACAACATTCAATACGGATTGCATCTGCATCATGACTATCCTGCCCGCACCGGCCAGTTGGCGATGGCAACGCTAAGCCACACCCTGTTTACTTATTTCGCTTTCCATCCGGTTTCAAGGTAGCTCACTCATGACGCACGACACGTTCGACCAACTGGCCGCAGCCGGTTACAACCGTATTCCGGTGACGCTGGAACTGTTCGCCGACCTGGACACCCCCTTGTCGGTTTACCTCAAACTGGCCAATCAGCCCTACTCCTACCTGCTGGAATCGGTAGTGGGCGGCGAGCGTTTTGGCCGCTACTCCTTTATCGGCCTGCCTGCCACCACGCGCCTGCGCGTCAATGCCAACAAGGTACAGGTCGAGTACGGTGACAAGGTAATCGAGCAGTTCGAAGGCGACCCGCTGGCTTTTATCGAAGCCTTCCAGCAGCGTTTCAGCGCACCACCCGTAGAGGGCCTGCCGCGCTTTACCGGCGGCCTGGTCGGTTATTTCGGCTACGACACCATCCGCTATGTGGAAAAGCGCCTGGCCGCCACCCGCAAGCCCGATCCGATCGGCACCCCGGACATCCTGCTGATGGTGTCGGAAGAGCTGGCAGTGGTGGACAATCTTTCAGGCAAGCTCTATCTGATTGTCTACGCCGACCCTGCCGTACCCAATGCCCTGGCCAAGGCGGAAAGCCGGCTCGGCCAGCTACGTGCCCGCCTGCGCGAACCAATGGATATTCCGCTGTCGCTGCCCTCCCAGCCCAGCAAGGCTGTGTCCGAGTATGGTCAGGAAGAATTCAAGCAGGCCGTTGCACAGTGCAAGCAGTACATCGTGGACGGTGACATCATGCAGGTGGTACTGGCCCAGCGCATGCAGATGCCTTACAGCGATTCGCCGCTGTCCTTGTACCGCGCACTGCGCAGCCTGAACCCCTCACCCTATATGTTCTTCTACCACTTCGACGACTTCCACGTGGTTGGCTCCTCGCCGGAAATCCTGGTGCGGCGCGAACAGGAAACTGTCACCGTACGCCCGATCGCCGGCACCCGCGTGCGCGGCAAGAATCGCGAAGAAGATGAAGCACTGGCGGAAGAACTGTTGGCGGACCCCAAGGAAATCGCCGAACACGTGATGCTGATGGACCTGGGTCGCAACGATATCGGCCGCGTCGCCAACACCGGCAGCGTCAACATCACCGACAATATGGTGATCGAACGCTACTCGCATGTGATGCACATCGTTTCCAGCGTGGAAGGCAGCGTCAAGCCGGAAGTTTCCAATATCGACATTCTCAAGGCCACCTTCCCGGCCGGCACCCTGTCTGGCGCCCCCAAGGTGCGGGCCATGGAAATCATCGACGAGTTCGAACCCACCAAGCGCGGCGTCTATGGCGGTGCGGTGGGCTATCTGGGCTTCAATGGAGACATGGATCTGGCCATCGCCATTCGCACCGCAGTGGTCAAGAACAAGATGCTGTATGTACAGTCTGGTGCCGGCATCGTGGCCGACTCGGTACCCGAATCGGAATGGCAGGAAACCCAGAACAAGGCCCGCGCCGTGATCCGCGCAGCCGAGCTGGCACAAGCAGGGCTGGATGCATAAGCTCTGAAAAAAATCCAGCTAGCCATCTCCATCTTACCAAATGCTTTACCAAACCCGCTTATGCGGGTTTTTTATTTACCCAGCCATCTGGCACCACCTGCGTGGAAAATCGTCGCCAGTCCTGTTTGATCAGAAAAAGAAAAAGGACAATCATGGGAAGAGAACCTACCGGCCAACCCACCAGACGAAAAATCATGATATTAAAAAATGAAACCCATGACTCTTGCATTAGAAAAACCCAAATTGCAGCCGACACCACAAATGCCATCACTTTGTTTACACAAACCAAAATGACATCACCCCAATGATAATCACCATTCAGCGCACGCAAAGCGATACCAGAAAAAGAACCCACCACAAAATATGTTACCGAATCAGTCAGATTATAAAATATCCAGACTGCATCGCGCCCCAACCAATACAGCAAGAAAAACTTGCTTATTAAGTTAAAAAACAATATCGGCCAACCCAAACGGGCACCAAGCAAAACACCTGCCATGAAAATAAAATCACCACTAAATGAGAAAATAAAATTAAACAAATTGATAATCAATACCGTAGCAACATCGGAAAATGCAAGCATTACTATTAACAAGGAAAATTGATACTGCCGAATTCTGTCAGAAAAAAAATAAACCTCATTCGAAACAGTATTAAGCGAAACCAATCTCAATACAATCAATCTAAATATTAACAATGCAACAAAATGAAGAATAATACAAGGAATACCCTGCAAAACATAATTCAACTGAAAGCGCATAATTTGCAGAACATCATTCAAGTTGTACATTAACCCTCCCAAAATAGAATCAATTAACCCAAAGCACTTTTCACCCACCAAACAGTAGTATCACTGCGCCTGGCAAAGTTTATAAAATTACCAACCAGTCATAGCGTGGCAGCCACACACACCCTATATCCGCACAGCAAGCAGAAAAACCACAGCTCTCCAATTTAGCAACAGCCCAAGCTCGGTATAATAAGAATTTTCCCAGAATTAACAGCCCTATGATCAGGAGATGCTGATAGCAAGAACGCACCTTCTGGCAGCTTGCGGGTATAATCAGCCTGCCGCTCCCGCCCACCGCACTCCCACCCTACTGCCTGACAAGGGCAGCTGCCGGGAATGGCCGACCTCAAGAGAATCTGTTTACATGACCCGTTCGCTCAGTACATTCCGCACCCTCAGCCTTGCCCTGACCCTTGCCGCCGCCATGCCAGCGCTGGCCGGCAATAACGAAGACCTGCTTGCCGCCCGCGAGGCTTATCGCAGCAACGACCTCGGCAAGCTGACCACCATCGCCAGCGCCATGCCGGCCAGTTACGCACTGCATGACTATCCGTCCTATTGGCTGACCCTCAAAGCACTGGATCGCGACAACGATGGCCAGGTCGTGGGCTTTCTCAATAGCGTGCGCGAAGGCTGGATGCCGGAAAAAATCCGTAATGAATGGCTGAAAAAACTGGGCAAGCGTGAAGACTGGAGCAGCTTCTCCGCCGAATGGAAAAAGCTGCCGGAAGATGCAAGGGATGAAGAATCGACCTGCTACGGCCAGTTGCAGGATGCGCGCCAGGGCAAGAAACCGGATGACCTCAACCGTTTTCTTGAGATGCGCCCGGCACCGGATGGCTGTAACCGCTTGCTGACCGCCGCCGCCGGACAAGGCCTGCTCACCCAGGACTGGCTGTGGCGCCGGGTGCGCCTGCTGCTGGCCGGCAATTACCTGAGCCAGGCACGCCAACTGGCCGATGCCACCAATTTGCCGCTGGACAATGCCACACTGAACAATCCGGCGGCAGCCAACCCGGCCACTGCCGGCGGCCAGGAAGCCATCCTCTATGGCATCGTCAGCAAGGCGCGTAGCGACAGCAATGCAGCCGTCAGCCGTCTGCTGGCGGTAGCAGGCTCGCTGAGCAAGGAGCGCAGCGGCTTTGCCTGGGGACAACTGGCCTTGCTGTCAGCGCGCAAGCAACTGATGTCACAGGCGCTGCAATGGTATGCCAAGGCCGACCCGCAGCAATTGACCGCCGAACAATGGGAATGGTGGGCACGCGCAGCCTTGCGCGGTGAACAGTGGGCGCAACTGGAACAAATCACCCGCGCCATGCCCGCAGCCGTGGCAGGCAAACCGGCCTGGCAATACTGGCGCGCCCGCAGCCTGAAGCAGCTGGGACGCGGCAGCGAAGCACCGGCCCTGTTTGCCAAGGCCAGCATCGGCCACCATTACTACGCCTTGCTGTCATTGGAAGAGTTGGGCAATGTGCTGTCCACCCCCGCCAGCAAGATCGGCCCCAGCACGGCCGACATCAGCGCCATGCGTGCCAATCCGGCCATCCAGCGTGCATTGGCCTTGCTGGATATCAGCAATAGTGCGGGCAAACCGGAACTGCGCAGCGATGCCCAACGCGAGTGGCGCTGGGCCATGCGCGGCCGCAATGACATGGAATTACTGGCCGCTGCAGAAATCGGCCGCCGCGAAGCGTTTTACGACATGGCCATTTACAGTGCCGAGCGCACCAAGGAAGAACACGATTACTCGCTGCGCTATCTCACGCCCTATCGCGACATCACCCAGCGCTATGCCCGCCAGCTGGAGGTGGACGATGCCTGGGTCTATGGCCTGATCCGCCAGGAAAGCCGTTTCATCATCGCCGCCCGCTCCGGCGTGGGGGCTTCCGGCCTGATGCAGCTGATGCCGGCCACCGCCAAATGGGTAGCGAAGAAAATGGGGCTGACCAGCTATTCGGTCACCGACATCGACACCAATGTGCAACTGGGCACCTGGTATCTGCGCTATGTGCGTGACAGCCTGTCCGGTAACGAAGTGATGGCCACCGCAGCCTATAATGCCGGCCCGGGACGCGCCCGTGCCTGGCAGGATGGCCGCCCGCTGGACGGGACCATCTATGCTGAAACCATTCCCTTCAGCGAAACCCGTGATTATGTGCAGAAGGTCATGGCCAATGCGGCTTACTATGCCAGCACCTTCGGCCATGCCAACATTTCACTGAAGACCCGCATGGGCACGATTCCGGCACGCTGAACCACCGCAGCACAAGGAGAAAGCAATGCAAGATCGACGTATCTGCCTGATCGGCGGTAGCGGCTTCATCGGCAGCTATATCGCAGAACGGCTGGCCGAGCAGGAAGCCGCGCTGACCATCGCCACCCGCAATCGCGACCGCAACAAAGCCGCGCTGATTGTCCTGCCCAAGACCGAAGTGGTTTCCACCAATGTGCACCACCCGCTGGCCTTGCAGCAGCTGCTGGCCGGCCACGACACGGTGATCAGCATGGTGGGCATCCTGCATGGCACGCGCAAGGCCTTTGAACACGCCCACATCGAGTTGCTGGACAAGATCATCGCCAGTTGCCACAAGCAGGGGATACGCCGGCTGCTGCATATCAGCGCACTGGGAGCCGATGTCAATGCGCCCAGCGACTATCAGCAAACCAAGGGCATCGCCGAGCAGCGACTGCGGGAAAGCGGGCTGGACTGGACCATCCTGCGACCATCGGTGGTATTTGGCCGGGGTGACAGCTTTCTTACCCTGTTTGCCGGCCTGCTGGGCAAGCTACCCATGCTGCCATTGGCCGGTGCCAACACCCGCTTTGCCCCGGTATGGGCCGATGACTTGGCACGCGCCGTGGTCGCCTGCCTGCAAAACCCCCACACCGTAGGCCACAGCCTCGACCTGACCGGCCCGCGCAGCTATACCCTGGCCGAGCTGGTGCGCTATGTCGGCCGACTGCGCGGCACAGCGCGCCCGGTCATCGGCCTGCCACAGGGCCTGGCCATGCTGCAGGCCGGGCTGATGGAGCTGCTGCCCGGCCCCACCCTGATGAGCCGCGACAATGTGCGCTCGCTGGCCGTGGACAATGTCAGTCCGCAGCCCTTCCCCAGCGCCCTGCTCGGCTTTGCCCCGACACCGCTGGAAGTGGTGGCCCCCCACTATCTGGGCCAGGACGAGTTCAACCTCATCCTGGCCGATTACCGCAGGGAAGCCGCACGCTGATGCAGGTATACATTGTCGGCGGCGCCGTGCGCGACCGTCTGCTTGGCCTGCCGGTCAAGGACAGGGACTGGGTGGTGGTGGGTGCCAGTGTCGAAAGCATGCTGCAACAGGGCTATAAACCGGTGGGCAAGGATTTTCCGGTTTTCCTGCATCCGCACAGCCACGAGGAATACGCGCTGGCCCGCACCGAGCGCAAAACCGGCAAGGGCTATCACGGCTTTGCCTTCCATGCCGATGAAAGCGTCACGCTGGAACAGGACCTGGCGCGGCGCGACCTCACCATCAATGCCATCGCCCAGGATGATCAGGGGCAGTTGATCGACCCCTACCACGGCCAGCAAGACCTGCAGGCCGGCGTGCTGCGCCATGTCAGCCCGGCCTTTGCCGAAGACCCGGTGCGCATTTTGCGACTGGCCCGCTTCGCCGCCCGTTTCGGTTTTAGCGTTGCCCCGGAAACCATGCAGCTGATGCAGAACATGGTGGCCGCCGGCGAAGTGGACGCACTGGTGGCTGAGCGGGTGTGGCAGGAAATGGCCAAGGCCTTGCAGGAAGACAAGCCTTCACGCTTTTTCCTGATCTTGCGTGAATGCGGTGCGCTGCAACGCATTCTGCCGGAAGTGGACGCCCTGTTTGGCGTGCCGCAGCGCGCCGACTACCACCCGGAAATCGACACCGGCGACCACGTGATGCGCGTGATCGACATGGCAGCCCGCATGCAGCAGCCACTGGCTGTGCGTTTTGCGGCACTGACCCACGACCTGGGCAAGGCGCTGACCCCGGCCGACATCCTGCCGCGGCATATCGGGCACGAAGCCCGGGGCGAAAAGCCCTTGCTCGCACTATGCACACGCTTGCGCGTGCCAGCCGAATGTCGCGACCTGGCGCGCATCACCGTGCTAAACCACACCAAGGTGCATGGCACCGCACAGATGAAGCCGAGCACCATCCTGCGCCTGTTCAAGGATTGCGACGCCCTGCGCCGACCAGAGCGCTTCCGCCAGATGCTGGCCGCCGGCGTGGCCGACGCCCGTGGCCGGCTGCATTTTGAGACCGATCCCTATCCGCAAGCCGGCTGGCTGGAGCAACTGCTGACAGCGGCACTGTCGGTGGATGCCAGCAGCATTGCCAAGGCCTGCAGCGACCCAGGGCAGATCGCCGCCGCTGTCGATAGCGCCCGCAGTCAGGCCATCGCCAGCGCCCGGATGGCACTTGGCCTGCCCGACAAAGCGTAATGCGGACCTGATGAACTTGCCGCACAACCCACTGGAGAACACGATGAAAACCTGTCTGAGCCTGATTCTGCTGGCCTTGAGTGCCAGTGCCCTGGCCAATTCGGCCTGCGACAAACCCAAGAATGATTTTGACGGCCTGTACTGCCTGAACAAGGTCTATAGCCAGGCCGACAAGGACCTGAACGAGAGCTATGGCGAATTGGCCAAGCTACTGGATGCCGACGGTAGAAAACAATTGAAAAACGGCCAGCTGGCCTGGATTCGCCAGCGTAACAATGACTGCAGCTACAGCGATCAGCGCGGCTTCTTTGTCAATCTGGATTGCGCCACCCGCACCACCATCGACCGCCTGCAATTCATCAATGACCGCAAGCGCGAGTGCAAGAGTGCCGGCTGCATGAACAGCAAGCTGCAATAAGAGCGGCGAACAAAATCTCGCCGCGCACCCGGGCCAAGGCGCGCCGACGCAGCTAGTACAAGGAGTACAGCAAGGAGGCGCAAGGCAGGAGCGGAGGTTTTGTTCGCGGCTCCAAACCCTGCCCGCCTCCCGGCGGCAGGGTCTGTCTCATGGTGTGGCGGCTGCCGGCTGACAGCGCACTGCACCCGCGGCCACTGCGCGCGCCAGCTTGAGCGTCACCGCCGGCTGCGCCAGCCGCGCTTCCTCGGCCGGATTGACGATCACGCCATGCTCCACCAGCACTGCTGGCTGGGTCGCCGTTTTCAGCACCACCAGATCATCAAACCAGTAAATCCCCAGCGCTGCGTCCGCCAGCGGCCGGTTTTCACCAGCAATGGCTTCTGCATGATGCAGGGTTGGTCGCTCTCCCGCCTCCTGCAGCGACAGCGCAATTTGTCGGGCACAGGCCAGGCTCAGCTCGGCAAAAGGGTTCTTGCGCGACACAAACAGCGAGTAACCCTGAAACCGCCCGGCCTCGGACAGGTATTGCGGCTGCACCGAATCATGATGCACCGACAACAGCAATTGCCGCCCCTGCGCCAGCAGGGTGCGCTCGCTCAGTTGCCTGATATCCCCTGCCGCACCAATCAGCTGCACCTCGACACCGCGTTCGCGCAATTGCTCGGCCAGTAGCAAGGCCATGCGCCGGTTGAAACTGAACTCGGTCTGGCCGCTGGCGCTGCGTGCACCGGAGGCCAGCAAGGAATGGCCCACATCCACCGCCACGGTTTGCACGCTCTGCGCCAATGCCGGTACGGCCAGGCCAAGCAGCAGAGTCAGGCTCCAGCACAGTTTCATCGGGAATCCACCTTGTGAAAATAAGGGCAGGCGCATTACTGGGCGACGGCCAGCTCCAGCTGGCGCACCCGTTCAAACAGACAGACAGTAGCCGCCATCGCCACATTCAGCGACTCGGCATGACCCGGCATGGGAATGCGGATGCGGGCATCGGCCAGAGCCAGCAAGGCCGGCGAAACGCCAGCACCTTCATTGCCAAACACCAATGCCACGGCACCGCTCAGGTCCTGGCTGTACAGCGAGCTGCTGCCTTCCAGATAAGTCACCAGCTTGCGGCCGGCAAAGGCACGCATGGCGTCTTCCAGGTCGACCTGCTCATGAATGCTGAGCACGAAGTGCGCCCCCATGCCGGCACGCAGCACCTTGGGCGAATAGACATCAACACAGCCTTTGGACAGCAGCACCTCGCGTACACCGGAGGCGGCAGCACAGCGCAGGATGGTGCCCAGATTGCCCGGATCCTGGATATCTTCCAGCAGCACCCGCGCCGCATCGGCAGCCGGGGCCGCCGGTTGTGGCCGGGCACACAGGGCCAGCAGCTCGGGCGGCGTGGCCAGCGCACTGGCCTTGGCCATGATGGGCTCGGGCAGGATGGCCAGCGCACAAGTCGCCGGCAAGGAGGCCAGCAAAGCCGCCACCTCGGCATGGGCCAGCGCCTGGGCATTGACATAGACACGCTGCGGCAACAGGCCGGCCTCGAGACAGGACTGGGTCAGATGAATGCCTTCCAGCACCATCAGACCCTGCTTGCGCCGCTCGCGGCTGTTCTGTACCAGCCGCGCCAGCTGTTTGACTTCGTCGTTATGGGGAGAACTTATGGTTTTACCGGTGTACTGCATGCATCAATGGTGCGGCGTCAGCCTGGCCACCAGTTCCTTGAAGCGGTGATAGCTGGTGTCGTCGATGTCGCGGCCGCTGCGGCCGTTGTCGACATAGAACACTCCGGCCAGTCGATGGCCCAGATACAGGCTCATGATGGCGAATTCGCTATCTCCGATATGTTCGAAAAAATCATCCTCGTACTTGCGCACCAGCTGCTTGCGCACACTTTCCGGCGCATGAAAGCTTTGTGCCTTGCTGGTGAGCAGGGCAAGAAAACTGCCGGGCTCCAGCTCCAGCGGCAGCTTGCGTAGCGCGTGGCCTTCGGCCAGGCCCACCTGATATTTCAGGCGCAGGCTGTGGCTGTCGTGGTCGTAACGGTAAAACAGTACCCGCTCGAATTTCAGGTCATTGGACAGATGGCGGATGGATTCGCGTATGCCTTGCTCCAGCTGGTCGGGGCTGGTCAGTGCCGCAGCTTTTTTCAGCTCCGGCCGCTTGTATTCGCCCTCGATCAACAGAACGGAGCGCGCCGGGTAGGTATAGGCAGCGGCACGCGGCTGCCGTGCTACCGTCACACAAGCTTGCACCACACCCAGATAAACCTGCTGCGGCGTGGCCCCAATCAGCTTGGCGACCAGATCCAGCCCCACATTCCATGAAGAACGCCACCAGCCCTGCTCCAGCGAGTTGGCGGTAGCCATGGCCAGCTTCAACAACTGTTTGCGTTTTGACGGTGCACCGCTCCCCAGCAGATTCAGCAATCCTGCCGGCAGTGGCATGGCCTGGACAAACTGCTCCAGTACCTTGGAGTAGTCGCTGCCGAAGTGGTCGGCCACTTCCTGCAGCAGCGGCTTGTCTGGCAGCTGGTTACGGTAAATCAGGTAGAGGCAGGCGGGCAGATTGTAGATCAGCGCGGCGACAAAGCAGTCTTCCACCTTGTGCTCGCCGGAAATCGACAGCCATTCCTTGATGATGAGTGCCGCCACCCGGCTGCGCCCCAGCCAGTCTTCCACGGCGTCGACCACCTCGGCATCCAGCTTGTCCGGCACCGGCTGCATGGCACTGAGCTTGCCAAAGCGCTGTACCACCGCTTCCAGCCCCATCAGCATCAGCGTCTGCTCGACCGACGGAATCGATTCATTGCGCTGCAAGGCCCGCGAGCCCCCCACCACGCGCAGCAAGTCGAACAGCAGCAGCGGATCGGACAGGCAAAGATTGGCCAGCTCGGTAAAGCTGATCAGGTCATTGTGGCGCGAGCAAGCATCCCTGACCTCGAGCAAGGTAGAGGGAAGAATCGGCCAGCGCCGCTCGGCGATGGACTGAAACCAGTTAGCGAGATCCATGGGGGTGGCACCAGATCAGCAATTCTTTCTGCAGCGGTCCGCCAAGCGGAATCCGACTATCAGGTTGGACATCGGGAACCATGAAGGTATTGCTCACCAGCACGCTGCCTGGCGTGCCTTCGGCCAGAAACTTGCGCCAGACCCGGGGCATGGGTGCCGGCGACAAAAAGGCATACACCGCGTCATAGTCCCCCCAGTGTTCTTTCCAGAAGCTATGGCAGGCAAAGGCCAGTCCGGCCGGACGCCCGGCAAGCCACCAGCGCAAGCGCGCCAGCAACCAGCTGCCCCAAGCATTTTCCAGCGCCAGAATGTGCAGATCGGGCCGTAATGCCGCCAGTTGCATCGCCAGCCGGCCATCGCCGCAGCCGGCTTCCAGCAGACGGGCTCCGTGCGGCAGGTATTGCGCCAAGCTGGCCGCCACTTCCGGCGCCGAGCGGTACAAGGGCACCCGCTCGGTCAGCGCATTGCGTCCCAGCGCCACCGTCAGCAGCAGGCCCAGCAGATACACCCAGCCCGGCAAGCCCTGCGCTTGCAACACCACCACCGCTGGCAGGAACAGGCCGTGTGCCAGCTTTTGCCAGCCAGCCATACGCCAGACATAGGCCAGCAAAACGGCACACAAACCCTGCAGCACCGACCAGGCCTGTGGCTGCATGGCCGGCGCGATGAAAAACCAGGCGGCCAGCGCGGCCAGCAGTTGCACCGTCAGGTGGCGAAGCCAGAACCAGCGCATGCAGGCTTATTCGGCCTTGGCCGGGGCTGCGGCGTTTGCGGCCGGGCCGATCGGGCCGATCGGCTCCTGATTCAGCTGCGGCTTGACACCATCATTGAGGATGGCGTTCTCGGCCTCCTGATTCAGCACCACAATGGTAATGCGACGGTTTTCCGGGCTGAATACATTGCTCTTGATCAGTGGATTGGCTGCGGCCACCCCGACCACGCGCATGACCTTGTCTTCCTGCAAGCCACCGGCCACCAGTTCGCGCCGTGCGGTATTGGCGCGATCAGCCGACAACTCCCAGTTGCTGTACCCGCTCTGGCCATTGCCAAACGGTGTGGCATCGGTATGCCCGGAGATGCTGATGCGATTGGGCAGCTGGTTCAGTTGCTGCGCCAGTTGCTGCAGCAATTCACGGGTATGCGGCAGCATGCGCGAGCTACCGGAATCGAACATGGGACGGTTCAGCTCGTCAACGATCTGGATTTTCAGGCCTTCGGGGGTCATTTCCAGCTTCATCTGGTTCTTGTAGTCCTTCAGAACCTGATTCTGCTCCACGCTGGACTGGATCTTCTGCTGCAGCTTGTCCAGCGCCTGTTTTTCCATCACCTTGCGCTCTTGTTCCCTGCTGCTCTTGTTGACCTGACCGGCCTTCTTGGTCAGATCGTTACCGCCGCCCTTCACCACCGAGGTGGCATCGCCGGCGCCATCGCCACCGGACATCGCCACCTTGAGCGGCGTCTTGAAGTATTCGGCAATACCGTTGAGCGTACCTTGCGAGGCCGAACCCAGCAGCCACATCAGCAGGAAGAAGGCCATCATCGCCGTCACGAAGTCGGCATAGGCAATCTTCCAGGCACCGCCATGATGGCCATGCCCGCCTTTTTTGATGCGTTTGACAATAATGGGGCGTTGCGATTCGTCAGCCATGTTCCAACCCTGTTGCGCTTATTTCTTGGCCTGTTTGACGTGATCTTCCAGTTCCTTGAAGGAAGGACGATCCGTCGAAGTCAGCACCTTGCGACCAAACTCCACCGCCACCTGCGGCGCATAGCCATTCAGACTGGCCAGCAGGGTAACCTTGATGGTCTGGAATACCCGGGTACCGTCACCCAGCTTGTGTTCCAGAATGGTAGCCAGCGGGGCCACAAAACCGTAGGCCAGCAAAATACCCAGGAAAGTACCCACCAGGGCGTGTGCAATCAGCATGCCCAACTCCGACGGCGGCGCACCCACCGATTCCATGGTATGCACCACCCCCATCACCGCCGCCACGATACCGAAGGCCGGCAAGCCATCGGCCAGGCCTTTTACCGCACTGATCGGCACTTCGCCCTCATGGTGGTGGGTTTCGATTTCCACATCCATCAGGTTTTCAATTTCGAAGGCATTGAGGTTGCCGCCCACCATCAGCCGCAGATAGTCACAGATAAATTCGACGACGTGGTGATCGTGCAATACCGCCGGGTATTTGGAGAATACCGGGCTGGACTCCGGATTTTCCACATCGGCTTCCACCGACATCAGGCCTTCCTTGCGCACCTTGGACAGGATTTCAAACAACAAGGTGAACAGCTCCATGTAGAAGGCCTTGTTGTAGGGCGAGCCCTTGAATACCGTTGGCAAGGCCTTGATGGTGGCTTTCATCGGTGCGCCGCCATTGGCGACCACGAAAGCGCCAGCTGCCGCACCGGCAATCATGACCACCTCCAGAGGCTGCATCAGCGCCCCCAGATGGCCCCCTGCTGCGACAAAGCCCCCCAGCACGCAGCCGAGGAGAAGAAGGTAGCCGATTCCAACAAACATTAGCTTGGTCCTGTAATTGTGATTATCGCGACTAGATTCACTGTCACTGCCATTCCGTTCCTGGCATCCCCGCACTGGCCGGCTTTGGCGTCAAGCACCTGCATCACCCGGCCAGAACAGGCTGGCCGGATGGCAGCCCAAGCCTCTGACAAGGCAACGACAGCCCGAATAATAGCATGGCATTTACAGCTTGCAGTTGACCTGCACCCTTCTTTTGTAGCCAGCGCGCGGCCATTCTGGCAAGCAAAGCGCCAACAATGAGCAATAAAAACGGGCCGTCCCATGGACGGCCCGTTTTTATCAAGCACCGGTCACGGCAATAACTCAAGCCAGACCGCGTTCTTTCAGCTGCTTTTCAAACTCCACCATGCACTTGGCGGCGGTATCCAGCATCTGGTCGATTTCTTCCTTGCTGATCACCAGCGGCGGCGCGGACACGATGTGGTCGCCGCAGGCACGCATGATCAGGTTGTGCTTGAAGAAGATATCGCGGCACAGGGTGCCGATTTCACCAAAGTTGGGGAACAGTTCGCGCGTGGCCTTGTTCTTCACCAGGGTGAAGGCCTGAATCAGGCCCACGCCACGGACATCGTCCACATGCTCGAACTGGCCAAACACTTCGCGCCAGCGCTTTTGCATATAGGGACCGGTGTCGTTCTTGACGCGATCAACAATGCCTTCGTCACGCAGTGCCTTGACGTTGGCGTGTGCCACGGCAGCCGCTACCGGGTGGCCGGAGTAGGTAAAGCCGTGATTGAAGTCACCGCCTTCGGCCAGGGTGGTGGCCACCTTTTCGTTGACGAATACCGCGCCAATCGGCTGATAACCGGACGACAGGCCCTTGGCGGTGGTGAAGATATCCGGGGTAAAACCGAATACCTGCTGACCAAACCACTCGCCGGTACGACCAAAGCCGCAGATGACTTCATCGGCCACCAGCAGGATGTCGTACTTCTGGCAAATGCGCTGAATTTCCGGCCAGTAGGTCGATGGCGGCACAATCACGCCACCCGCACCTTGAATCGGCTCACCCACAAAAGCAGCCACCTTGTCGGCACCTACTTCCAGAACCTTGTCTTCCACCCACTTGGCGGCAGCCAGGCCAAACTCTTCCGGCGTCATGTCCTTGCCATGCTTGTACCACCACGGCTGTTCAACATGGACGATGCCCGGAATCGGCAGGTCGCCCTGCTCGTGCATGTAAGTCATGCCACCCAGGCTGGCACCACCGATGGTGGAACCGTGATAGCCGTTCCAGCGGCCGATCAGGGTTTTCTTGTCCTTCTTGCCTTTTACATCCCAATAGCGGCGCACCATGCGGATCATGGTGTCGACGGATTCGGAGCCGGAGTTGGTGTAGAAAACGTGCTTGAAACCTTCGGGAGCCACTTCAGCCAGCAGGTGGGACAATTCCACCACGGCCGGATGCGTGGTCTTGAAGAAGGTATTGTAGTAGGCCAGCTGTTCCATCTGGCGCTTCGCCACTTCCGGCAGATCCTTGCGGCCATAACCGATATTGACACACCACAGGCCGGCCATCCCGTCGAGAATCTTGTTCCCTTCGGAGTCGTACAGATAAATGCCATCGGCCTTGGTGATGACACGCGCACCCTGCTCGTTCAGCGAGTTGGTATCAGTAAACGGGTGCAGATGGTGTGCTGCATCCAGTTCGCGCCATTCGGTCGTAGTACGTTGGTTCTGCATAAAAGCTTCCTCTCTACTATCTCTCCAGCCCCTGTGGGGCTTATTGTTGGGCTGGCCGGAATCGGCCAGCCTCAGGCTGCAACATTGATGTTTCAAAACAAGGCCCTGACGGGCCTTGCGATCAAGATGCCTGCTGCGACTGCCACTATCCAGACACCCGGCATGCCGGGCACCTGCGGCCGATCCTTCAAGACCGGCCGGTCTCACCTGAAAGCGTTGTTATACGTGCAGCAGCAGGAATTTGCGTTCCCACGGGCTGATGACGCGGAAGTATTCGGAGAATTCCTTCTCCTTCATACCCAGATACATCTTCACGAAATGCGGGCCCATGACTTCCGGAATATCCGGGCAGGCAGCCAGGCGCTTGAGCGACTCTTCCGCACCATGCGGGAACTGGAAAGGCAGCTCATAGGCGTCGGTGGACATCGGTTCGCGCGGCTTGATCTTGTTGACGATACCCAGGTAGCCGCAGGCCAGGGTGGCGGCCATGGCGATGTAGGGGTTCACGTCCACACCCGGTACGCGGTTTTCCACGCGGCGGGCGGCCGGGGAAGAATGCGGCACGCGCAGGCCGACGGTACGGTTGTCGTAGCCCCACTCCACATTGGTCGGCGCAGCGGTATACGGGCTGAGACGACGGAAGGAGTTCACGTACGGCGCAAAGAACGGCATCACTTCCGGAATGTAATGCTGCATGCCGCCAATGAAGTGGAAGAAGATGTCGGACGGGCTGCCGTCTTCATTGGTGAACACGTTCTTGCCGGTGTTCTTGTCGATCAGGCTCTGGTGCATGTGCATGGCCGAGCCCGGTTCGTTTTCCATCGGCTTGGCCATGAAAGTGGCGTACATATTGTGACGGAACGCCGCCTCGCGCACGGTGCGCTTGAACAGGAAGACCTGGTCGGCCAGATCCAGCGGATTGCCGTGCAGGAAGTTGATTTCCATCTGCGCGGTGCCGATTTCGTGAATCAGCGTGTCCACTTCCAGATTCTGCGCATGGCAGTAGTCGTAGATGTCTTCGAACAGCGGATCGAATTCGTTCACCGCATCAATCGAGTAGGAGCGGCGACCGAATTCGGCGCGACCGGTACGACCAATAGGCGCGGTCAGCGGGATATCCGGATCCGGGTTCGGCGACATCAGGTAGAACTCCATTTCCGGAGCCAGTACCGGTTCGAAGCCCAGTTCGTCAAACAGGCCCAATACGCGCTTGAGCACGCTGCGCGGTGCCACATCCACCAGCGAGCCATCGGCGCGGTAGCAGTCGTAGATCAGCTGGGCGGTGGGGTCCGCTGCCCAGGGCACGAAGCGCAGCGAGTTCGGATCGGGCGTCAGCACCATGTCCGGGTCAGTCAGGTCCAGCATGCTGTCGTCCGGGTAATCGCCGGTGACAGTCTGGATCAGTACCGCTTCCGGAAGACGCATTTCCGGGTCGGAGACGAATTTGTCCTTGGGGACGATCTTGCCGCGTGCCACGCCGGTCATGTCCGGTACGATGCACTCGACTTCCGTAATGCGATGTTCTCGCAGCCAATCATTGATTTGGTTCATGTTTTCCTCTACTTCCATTGTGGCCGGTGTACCGGCTCTGGATGACGTGCGACTCAGCCCTGACGGCTGGCACGACGCGCGCGGCAAGCGTCACCGAACGCATTGAAAATGGCCATGGACACCGGGTTTTCCCAGTACTTCCACTCAGGATGCCACTGCGCGCCGTAGGCAAAGCCCTTGGCATCCCTGACCCGGTATGCTTCCACCAGCCCGTCATCCGCCACGCCTTCCGCCACCAGGCGGTCGGCCAGACGTTTGATACCTTGCTGGTGCAGCGAGTTCACCCTGACTTCATCCTGCCCCAGCCAGCCTTTGAGCAGGCTGTCCGGTTGCAGGTGCAGGGCATGTGCCAGACCATACATCTCATCCAGATTCTGAGTATCCGGCTCGCGATGATCGCCAAAGCCTTGTTCTTCCTGTACGTGCTGGAAGAGTTCACCGCCCAGTGCAACATTGATTTCCTGGAAACCGCGGCAAATACCCAGAAGCGGGATGCCTTCTTGCAGAAGAAGGTCGATGAGCGGCAGCGTGGTTGCATCACGCGCCGGATCATGAAGTGTTCCCTGGCGGCTGGCCTGGCCGCCATAACGATGAGGCTCGATATTGGACAGCGAGCCGGGCAGCAGCACACCATCCACAAAATTGAGATATTCACGCAGCGGTGCCGCGCTGCCCAATGAAGGAATCAGCACCGGGATACCACCTACGCCGCCTGCGGCAGCTGCAATGTATTTCTCGCCAACCGCATGAAATGGCAGACCACTTACCATTTTCACATCACACGGAATGCCGATAATCGGTTGCTGCATAAGGACCTCGTTGACTCGATTGGAGAAACCGCACACGCGGTTTCCGACAGGTTGCCAGCGACTGCACACCACTGCCTGGTGCAGTCCGGTACCGCGCCGGTCCAGTGTGACTCAAGTCCGGCAAGGCCGGCCACAAGAAACTGAACAGAAGAAAGTACCCTTCATGCCGTCCAGCAAACCATGACGGACAGCATGAACGCTATCATCGCACAAACCAAGGTTTGATCAAATATACTGTTGCAGATGTTTAAAAAAATCCACAACACCCTTGATTCCTGAGGCTGATTCTGGCTATAAACTCCAAAACATGCAAAGAAATTTGATTTTGCAGCGCAACAACAGATGCAGGATACGATCAAAAATCATATGATGGAACGTCTAAAATTATTAACATAGATGGAAGCAGCCAGATGGATGTAGGAGCACGATTGAGAGTGGTCAGAGACCGGTTTGGTCTGTCACAACGCGAACTTGCCAAGCGGGCAGGCGTCACCAACGGCACGATCTCCCTGATCGAGCAGAATCGCGTCAGCCCGTCGATCAGCTCCTTGAAGAAGGTACTGGAAGGTCTGCCGATGACCCTGGCGGAATTTTTCACTTTTGATGTAGAGCCGCAACAGCCGCGCGTGTTCTATCAGGCAAAAGAACTTCCCAATCTGGGCAATGATCAAATCAGGCTGCTGCTGATCGGCACCGCACATGAACGGCGTGATATCGCCATTCTGAAAGAGCACTACGAACCGGGCGCCGACACTGGCCCCGACATGCTGATGCATGAGGGCCAGGAGGGTGGCGTCATCATTGCCGGTTCGATTGAAATCACGGTCAACAACGAAACCCGCATTCTGGGTCCGGGCGACTCTTACTATTTCGACAGCAAGCTGCCGCATCGCTTTCGCAACATCGGCAGCGAAATCTGTGAAATGGTCAGTGCCAGCTCGCCGCCCACATTCTGATTGACGGTAGCCAGCAACGAGCAACCGGAATCAACTTACATAAATATCAGGAGAAGACCCATGGCGCGTACCCATGCAGAGTGGAAACAGCTTGCTGCACAACTCAATATCGAAGGCCGGGCCTTCATCAACGGTGCTTATACCAGCGCCGCCGATGGCAAGACCTTCGATTGCGTCAATCCGGCCAATGGTCAGAAACTGGCCGACATCGCCTGCTGCGGCGAGGCTGAAGTGAACGCAGCCGTGACCGCTGCACGCGCCGCCTTTGATTCCGGCAAGTGGTCGGAGCTGGCCCCGCTGGCTCGCGGCAGCATTCTGAAACGCTTTGCCGCGCTGATCCGCCAGCATGGCGACGAGTTGGCCCTGCTGGAAACGCTGGACATGGGCAAGCCGATTGGCGACTCCACCACGGTGGATGTGCCGGGCGCGGCTTACTGTGTGGAATGGTTTGCCGAGGCCATCGACAAGATCGGTGGCGAAGTGGCTCCGGTCGACCCCAAGCTGGTGGGCCTGATCACCCGTGAAGCCATTGGCGTGGTGGCGGCCGTGGTGCCGTGGAACTTCCCCATCCTGATGGCGAGCTGGAAATTCGGCCCTGCCCTGGCGGCCGGCAATGCCGTCATCGTCAAGCCGTCGGAAAAATCCCCGCTGACCGCCATTCGCCTGGCACAACTGGCCAAGGATGCCGGCATCCCGGACGGTATTTTCCAGGTACTGCCCGGCGCGGGTGACGTCGGCAAGGCGCTGGCCCTGCACATGGATGTGGACTGCCTAGCTTTTACCGGCTCCACCGGCGTGGGCAAGCTGATTGCCGGCTATGCCGCGCAATCCAACCTCAAGCGCGTCTGGCTGGAGCTGGGTGGCAAGTCGCCCAATATCGTGCTGGAAGACTGCCCGGACATTGCCAAGGCCGCCCGTACCGCTGCCGGCGCCATTTTCTTCAATATGGGCGAAATGTGCACGGCCGGCTCGCGCGTGCTGGTACAACGCAGCGTGAAAGAGGCCTTCCTGGCCGAGTTCAAGAAGGCCGCCCAGGGCTGGTTCCCAGGCGATCCGCTGGACCCGGCCACCAGCATGGGTGCCATCGTTGACAAGATCCAGTACGACAAGGTGCTGTCCTATGTCGACAAGGGCCTGAGCGAAGGCGCCGGCCTGATCTGCGGCGGCAAGGCTGCCCACACTGACAAGGGCCTGTTCATCGAACCGACCGCCTTTGATTGCCAGCGCCCGGACATGACCACCTGCCGCGAGGAAATCTTTGGGCCGGTGCTGTCGGTCATCACCTTCGACACACTGGACGAAGCCGTCAGCATCGCCAATGATACCGAATACGGCCTGGCCGCTGCGGTGTGGACCTCCAATGTCAGCACCGCCCATCAGGTATCACGCCGCCTACGCGCCGGCACCGTATGGGTAAACTGCTACGACGAAGGCGGCGACATGAACTTCCCCTTCGGCGGCTTCAAGCAGTCTGGCAATGGTCGCGACAAATCGCTGCACGCACTGGAAAAATACAGCGAGCTGAAGAGCACGCTGATCAAGCTGTAAACACCCGCTGCCGCAAAAAAAAGGCGCTCCTGACCGAGCGCCTTTTTTGCTTCCCATCCGCTCAGCATCAGCCCTGGCTGCTCATCTCCAGCGCCAGTGCCTCGGCCACGCGAATCCCGTCCACCCCGGCGGACAGGATGCCGCCAGCGTAACCGGCACCTTCGCCGGCCGGATACAGGCCCTTCACATTCAGGCTCTGCAGGTCTTCACCACGGGTAATGCGCAGCGGCGAGCTGGTACGGGTTTCTACCCCGGTCAGCACGGCGTCGTGCATGTCGTAGCCACGGATTTTCTTGCCGAATTCCGGCAGCGCCTCGCGCATCGCCGCAATGGCAAAATCCGGCAACGCAGTGGCCAGGTCTGTCCAATGCACACCGGGCTGATAGGAAGGCTCGACCGAACCCACCGCCGTGGAGGCCCGCCCGGCGAGGAAGTCGCCTACCAGCTGTGCCGGCGCTTCGTAAGTGCTGCCACCCAGCACATAGGCGTGGCTTTCCAGTGCCCGCTGGAAGGCGATACCTGCCATGGCACCACCCGGATAGTCTTCCGGGTTGATGCTGACCACCAGGCCGGAGTTGGCATTGCGCTCGGCACGCGAGTACTGGCTCATGCCATTGGTCACCACGCGGCCCTCTTCCGAGGTGGCCGCCACCACCTGCCCGCCCGGGCACATGCAGAAGCTGTACACCGCACGGCCATTGCTGGCGTGATGCACCAGCTTGTAGTCGGCCGCCCCCAGAATGGGGTGACCGGCATACTTGCCCCAGCGCGCCTTGTCGATCAAGGTTTGCGGGTGCTCGATACGGAAGCCCACCGAAAAGGGCTTGGCTTCCATGAACACACCACGCTGATGCAGCATTTCGAAGGTGTCACGCGCACTATGGCCCAGCGCCAGAATGACGTGATCGGCCTCGATCTGGCTGCCATCAGCCAGCGTCAGGCCACGAACATGGCCATTGTCGATGTGCAGGTCGGTGACGCGCTGCTGGAAGCGGATTTCGCCGCCCAGCGACTCGATTTCCGCCCGCATTTTTTCCACCATGCTGACCAGGCGGAAGGTACCGATGTGCGGCTTGGCGATGAACAGGATTTCTTCCGGCGCGCCGGCCTTGACGAACTCGGTCAGCACCTTGCGGCCCAGATGGCGCGGGTCCTTGATCTGGCTGTACAGCTTGCCGTCAGAGAAAGTACCGGCACCGCCTTCACCAAACTGCACATTGGATTCGGGGTTCAGCACATTCTTGCGCCACAGGCCCCAGGTATCCTTGGTGCGCTCGCGCACTTTCTTGCCACGTTCCAGCACGATGGGTTTGAAACCCATTTGTGCCAACACCAGCGCCGCCAGCAGGCCACAGGGGCCAAAGCCCACCACCACTGGGCGCTTGGCCAGCGTGGCCGGTGCCTGGGTGACGAAGTGATAGCTGGTATCTGGCGTGGCCAACACATGGATATCGTCCTTGAAGCGGGCCAGCAACCTGGCTTCGCCTTCCACTTCCATGTCGATGATGTAGGCCAGGCTCATCACGCCACGTCGGGCATCATAGCTGCGTTTGAAAACGGTGTAGCTTTTCAGGTCGGCCGGCTTGATGCCCAGAAAGGTCACAATGGCAGCGGCCAGATCTTGTTCGCTGTGATCCAGCGGCAGTTTGAGTTCGGTAATGCGTAACATGCTGATTCCAATGCACAGGTTGCTGTCTATTCAACAAGGGCCGTATTGTAGGAGGGACGCCCTGCAAAAGCAAAACCGGCCCAGTGGGCCGGTCGTCATGGACATGCCGGACAGGCTTAGTCGCGGAAGTTATTGAACTGCAGCGGCATGCCGTTTTCCTTGTCATCGGCAATTTCCTTGCGCATCAGCGCAATGCATTCCTGCAAGAGATCGCGCTTGGCACCGGACACGCGTACCGATTCACCCTGGATGCTGGCCTGCACCTTGAGCTTGGAATCCTTGATGATGCGGACAATTTTCTTAGCCATTTCGGTTTCCAGGCCTTCTTTTACCGTCAGCACCTTCTTCACCTTGTTGCCGCTAACCTTCTCCAGCTTGCCGTATTCCATGCAGCGCACATCGACACTGCGCTTGGACAGCTTGTTCACCAGAATGTCGTTGACCTGGTCCAGCTGGAATTCGGCATCGGCGTACAGGATGACTTCCTTGTCGGTCTGCTCGATTCGGGAGTCGCTACCCTTGAAATCGTAGCGGGTGGACACTTCCTTGTTGGCCTGCTCGATGGCGTTGCGCACTTCTACTTTATTGACTTCGGAAACAATATCAAAAGACGGCATGGGACTAGTCCTGTAAGGCAGATAAGGCTGAATGGCGCAATTTTAGTGGCTGCGCGCGCCCTTGTCACTCGTCAGCCCGGCTGCTGCCCTCGCCCAGCCGGGCGCGCATGGCTTCCACTTCCTGCAGGCGGTCGCTGATGGCCGCCCATTGCCGGGTATTGAGCGCGGCGATGACGGCATCCACCAGCAACATCAGCGGGGTATTGGTATCCCAGCCGGACGGGCCGGCAGTATGCGCAGCCAGGGTAAAGCGCGCCACACGCGATACCGGCGACAGCCACTGATCGGTAAACAGCAAGACACTGACCTTGCGCTGCGCCGCCATCTCGGCGATGTGCAAGGCACCATCCCAATAACGGCGGATGTCGAAGATCACCAGCACATCGTGCTTGCCCATGTCGACCAGCGAGTCGGCCCAGCTGGATGGCACACCGCGCAGATGCACCACGTCGGCCCGCACCACTTTCAGGTGATGACACAGATAAGCCGCCAACGGGTCAGTCAACCGGCCGCCCAGCAGCCAGATGCGGTTCTTGCGCTCGCCCAGCACATCCACCACGCCATCGAACTCCACCCGCGGCAGATGGGCCACCGTCTCCTGCATCAGCTGGGTGATGCGCGCCGCATAGCTGACCAGAAAATCGCTATCACCCTGCAACTGGGCCGGGTCGTGGCGCACCAGCGGCGACTGCAAGCGGATTTCCAGCTCGTCGCGCAAGGCCGTCTGAAAGGCCGTGTAGCTGTCGAAGCCCAGCTTGCTGATCAGGCGCAACACGGTCGGACCGCTGACATCTGCCCGCAGCGCCAGTTGGGCGATGGTTTCCAGCCCGGCCACCGGGTAATTCGCCAGCAGCACCCGCCCGACCTTGCGCTCGGTCGGGGTCAGGGTTTCAAACAGCACGCGCAGTTCTTCCGCGATGGACCGGCTATTACTCACAGGCTTCTCCACAATCAGGCACTGGTTGACAAGTGCCTGTTATCAATGGCCGGCAACAAGGCGCAGCCAGCATTCATTCGGCAATGATAGCAGTCTGCGGTGGCAAACCGGCATTGTGGCATTGCTTCCACATTGCACAGCACAATCTAATTTTTATTACATTTTTATCTTGATTGCAGATTTTCTAACGAACAATACTAGCCGCAACAGGAAAAGAAATAACCCTGCCACCCACCCAACACCAGCGCAAGGAGCAATCATGGATGCTCGGCATGTAAAGACAATGGCAGATTTGAAGACCCTGATCGAAGAACGCCAGCTACGGCAGATCAAGGTTGGCCTGGTTGATATTGATGGCGTGATGTGCGGCAAATACATGTCGCGCGACAAATTCCTGTCCTCGCTGGAGGGCGGCTTCGGTTTCTGTGACGTGGTATTCGGCTGGGACGTGGGCGACAAGCTGTACGACAACACCCTACTCACCGGCTGGGGCCGTGGCTATGGCGATGCGCAGATCCGACTGCTGCCCGAATCCTGTCGCGAGCTGCCGCTGGAAGACAATATGATCTTCGTGCAGGGCGAGGTAGTCGGCCGGCTGGAAGGGCTGTGCCCGCGCGGCGTGCTGCGCCGGGTGGTGGAGCGCGCCCGCGCCATGGGTTTCGAGCCGATGGCCGGCTTCGAATACGAATTCCTGGTCACCGACGAAAGCAATGCCGCGCTGCAAGACAAGCTGTACCAGAACCCCAAACCGCTGGGCAGCGGTGCTTTTGGTTACTCGGTTTTGCGCAACTCGGTGAATACCGACTTCTACCGTGGCCTGCTTGATCTGTGCGAGCAGATGAACATGCCGGTAGAAGGCTTTCACGAAGAAACCGGCCCCGGTGCACTGGAAGCCGCACTGACGGTGGACAAGGCCATGATCGCTGCCGACAACGCGGTCTGCTTCAAGACCTTTTCCAAGGTGCTGGCGGAAAAACAGGGCCGCATGATCTGCTATATGGCCAAGTGGCATCAGGACTACTCCGGCCAGGGCGGGCACATCCATATCTCGCTGAAGAACCGCGACGGCCACAGTGCCTTCCATCAGGCCGGCCACGAACACAATATCAGCGACACCATGCGCCATTTTATTGGTGGCATTCAAAAACTGATGCCGCAATTCATGAGCATGGCCGCCCCCACCGTCAACAGTTTCCGTCGACTGGTACCGGGCTACTGGGCCCCAACCAGCGCCCTGTGGGGGGTGGACAACCGTACCGTGGCCATTCGCGCCATTCCGGGCAGCAGCAAGTCGCAGCGGGTGGAATACCGCCTGCCGGGTGCCGATACCAACCCCTATCTGGCACTGGCCAGCGGGCTGGCCGCCGGGCTGTACGGCATAGAAAACAAGATCGAGCCGGAGGAGCCGGTAACGGCCAATGGCTATCTGCTGGAAGCCCCGGCCCATCTGCAGCTGCACCGCACCCTGTGGGACGCTGCCCAGGCCCTGCGCGCCTCCGCCGCCGCCCGCGACTGGTTCGGTGATGATTTTGTCGACCACTTCGCCGCCACCCGCGAGTGGGAAGAACGCGAGTTCCAGCGCCATGTCACCGACTGGGAATTGAAACGCTACTTCGAGATCATCTAAATGAGCACATCCTATTCCGTCATCTCCCCCGTCGATGGTGCCGTCCTGCTGGAGCGCCCCTATGCCAGCACCAGCCAGACCCAGGCGGTTCTCGATGCGGCCAGCGCCGCACAGCGTGGCTGGCGACATACCCCGCTGGCCGAACGCAAGGCATTGATCGGCAAAGCAGTAGATTGGCTGGTGGCGCACAAGGACGCCTGTGCCGAGGCCATTACCCGCCAGATTGGCCGCCCCATCAGTCAGTCGCCCGGCGAAGTGCGCGGCCTTGAGGAACGGGCGCGCCACATGCTGGCCATTGCCGAGGAAGGGCTGGCCGACATCCACCCCACTGCCAAGGAAGGCTTTCAGCGCTTTCTGCGCCACGAACCACTGGGCACGGTACTGGTGCTGGCACCGTGGAACTACCCCTTCCTCACCGCCATCAACACCATCGTGCCGGCACTGGCCGCCGGCAATACCGTCATCCTCAAGCACTCCTCGCAAACCCCGCTGGTGACCGAACTGTTCCAGCAAGCCTTTGATGCAGCCGGCCTGCCTGCCGGGGTATTCCAGAGCCTGCAGCTGGACCATGCCGCCACCTTGCGGCTGGTGGCTGCGCCGCAGATCGACTTTGTCGCTTTCACCGGCTCGGTGGCCGGTGGTCGCGCAGTGCAACAAGCCGCCAGTGAGCGCTTTATCGGTGTGGGGCTGGAGCTGGGCGGCAAGGACCCGGCTTATGTGCGTGAAGATGCCGACCTGGCCAGCGCCATTGAAAACCTGGTGGACGGTGCATTTTTCAACTCCGGGCAATCCTGCTGCGGCATCGAACGCATCTATGTCCATCGCAGCCACTATCAGGACTTTGTCGATGGATTTGTCGAACTGACCCGCAACTACCGCTTTGGCAATCCTCTGGATACCAATACCAATCTCGGCCCCATGGTACGCGCCAGCGCCGCCGCCTTTGTGCGCAGCCAGATTGCCGACGCCGTGGCCGCCGGGGCGCGGGCGCTGATTCCGGCCGCTCACTTTGCCGCCGATGCGCCGGGCACTGCCTATCTGGCCCCGCAAGTACTGGTGGATGTGCATCACGGCATGAGCGTGATGCGGGACGAGAGCTTTGGCCCGGTCATCGGCATCATGCCGGTGGATTCCGATGAACAGGCCGTGGCGCTGATGAACGACAGCGCCTATGGCCTGACCGCCTCGCTGTGGACGCAGGACCGCGAGGCCGCCATCCGGCTGGGCAATGACATTGCCACCGGCACCGTATTCATGAATCGCTGCGACTACCTGGACCCTGCCCTCGCCTGGACCGGGGTCAAGGACACCGGCCGCGGCATTTCGCTATCCGTGCTGGGTTATCAGCAGCTCACCCGTATCAAATCCTTCCATCTCAAGGGGTAAAGCATGCAACTGCAAGGTAACTGGAACTATCCGACCAGCATCCGCTTTGGCGCAGGCCGCGCCAGCGAGCTGCCCGCACTGTGCCAGCAACTGGGCATGCGCCGCCCGCTACTGGTCACCGACCCCGGCCTCGCCCGGCTGCCACTGGTGGCCCGATTGCTCGACTATCTGGCCTCAGCCGGCATGGAAGCACAGCTGTTCAGCGATATGCGCCCCAACCCGGTGGGCCGCGATGTCTACGCCGGCGTCAATGCCTACAAGGTGGGCAAGCACGATGGCGTGATTGCGGTAGGCGGCGGCAGCGCACTGGATGTGGGCAAGGCCATTGCGCTGATGGTGGGCCAGGACCGCCCGCTGTGGGATTTTGAAGATGTCGGCGACAACTGGCTGCGGGTGAATGTCGCCGGGGTGGCACCGACCATCGCCGTGCCGACCACCTCCGGCACCGGTTCGGAAGTGGGCCGTGCCTCGCTCATTATTGATGAAGAAGACCACCGCAAGGTCATCATCTTCCACCCTTCCATGCTGCCCAGACTGGTGCTGGCCGACCCGGAACTCACCGCCGGCCTGCCCCCGCACCTGACTGCCGCCACCGGCATCGACGCGCTGGTGCACAATCTGGAAGCCTATTGCTCACCCTACTACCACCCGCTGGCGCAGGGCGTGGCGCTGGAAGGCATGAAACTGGTGCACGACTGGCTGCCCACCGCCTATGCCGATGGCAGCCATATCGAGGCCCGCTCGCATATGCTGGCCGCCTCCATCATGGGCGCAACCGCCTTCCAGAAAGGCCTGGGCGGCGTGCATGCACTGGCGCATCCCATTGGTGCGGTGTTCGACACTCACCACGGCCTGGCCAATGCCATCCTGCTGCCCTATGTACTGGTACGCAACCGTCCAGCCATCGCCGACAAGCTGGCCGCTGCGGCCCGCTATATCGGCTTGGCCGACAGCAGTTTTGACGGCTTCCTTGCCTGGATACTGCAGCTGCGCAGCGATCTGGGCATTCCGCACAGCCTGGGCCAGATCAACATCCCGGCAGAGCAAGCCAGTGAGATCGGCCGCATGGCCAAGGCCGACCCCAGCGACGGCGGCAATCCGCTGCCGCTGAGCGCCAGCGACTACAGCGCCATCTATCTGGCCGCCGTGCAAGGCCAACTGCCATGAAGCCCCCCCTCATCGGCCTGACCACCTATCCCGCCGGCCAGGGGTATGGCTATCACACTCCGGTGGACTACGTGCATGCCGTCTTGCGTGCCGGCGGTGCGCCGGTGCTGTTGCCGCCAGTGGGGGATGCTGCCATCGACAGCTGGCTGGATGCGCTGGACGGCGTGGTGCTGATTGGTGGCGGCGACATCGACCCGGAGCTGTTCGACCGTGGCACCCACCCCACCATCTACAACCTGAGCCCGGAGCGCGACCACACCGAAACCGCGCTGGCACGCTCCCTGCTTCAACGCAAACTGCCAACGCTGGCCATCTGCCGTGGCCTGCAGATTCTCAATACCGTACTGGGCGGGACACTGCACCTGCACTTGCCGGATGTGGTGGGTGAAACAGTGGAACACCGGGTAGCCCCGCGCGACCCCACCCTGCATCAGGTAAGGGTGGCTGCCGACTCCTGCCTGGCCGGCCTGCTGGGCAGCACCGAAGTGGCCACCAAGTCCTGGCACCACCAGGCCATCGACCAGCCAGGTCAGGGCGTGCACGCCGTGGCCTGGGCCGCCGATGGCGTCATCGAGGCCATCGAGGTGGAAGGTTTCCCGCAATTGATTGCCGTGCAGTGGCATCCGGAATTATCTGCACGGGAAGACAGCAGCCAGCAGGGGCTGTTTGATGAGTTGGTCCGCATGAGCAGCAAACGCAGTCACTCAGAGCGGCTGACAAAATAGCGTAGCGGCCCTGGGGCAAGGCGCGCCGCTGCAGACAGTACAAGTAGTACGGCAAGGCGGCGCAACGCAGTAGCAGGGGTTTTGTTAGCTGTTCCAAAGCCGACAGCACGAACGGGACGCAGAGCGCCACGCAGCAGACACGGGTAGAAGGCAAATGGGTATGGCTAGCCGACAGGCAAAGCCGGACGCAGGCCGCGCTTTTGCCCGCCGTCCGCTGCTGGCGCAGCAAAGGGTGAAGTCTCAGCACAGTGCATTTCCATACAGTGTAGGTCAACACATGTAAGAGGATCATCATGAACCGAGATCAGCACGGCTCCGCACCGCAGGGTGAGGACGAGAAACTGTTACACAGCATGGGTTACGCTCAGGAACTATCCAGACGCATGAGCGGCTTTTCCAACTTCGCCATTTCCTTTTCCATCATCTGCATTCTGGCCGGTGGCATCACGGCCTTTCCGGCGGGCATCAGTGCCGGCGGCGGTGCCTCCATCGGCATCGGCTGGCCGGTGGGTGCGCTATTTGCCAGCATCGTGGCCGCTGCCATGGCACAGATCGCCTCGGCCTACCCCACTGCCGGCGGGCTCTATCACTGGTCGTCCATCCTGGGTGGCAAGGGACTGGGCTGGGTAACTGCCTGGATCAACCTGCTGGGACTGATCTTCGTGGTGGCTTCGGTCAATTTCGGGGTTTACGATCCCTTCTTCAAAACCCTGATTGCACCACTGCTGGGCATTAATCCCGACCAGCTCACCTGGACAGAGCAAACGCTGTTTCTGGCAGGCATCACCTTGAGCCAGGCCTGGCTGAATCATCTGGGCATCAAGCTCACCACCCGGCTGACCGACATGTCCGGCTATCTGATCTTTGCCATCGCGCTGCTGCTGACCGTATCGCTGCTGGCTTATGCACCGGGTCCGCTCGATTTCTCGCGCCTGTTCACCTTTACCAACTTCAGCGGTGCCGACGGCGGCACCTGGCCCAAGACCGACAGCAGCCTGATGCTCTTCCTGTCCGGCCTGTTGCTGACCGTCTACACCCTTACCGGCTACGACGCCTCGGCGCATACCTCGGAAGAAACCCACCAGGCCGCACACAATGTGCCCAAGGGCATCATTCGCTCGGTGCTGTGGTCTGCCCTGTTCGGCTACATCCTGATCTGCACCTTCGTGCTGGTCCTGCCCAATATGCAGGCTGGCGTCAAAGCCGGCATGGGCTTCTTCGACCTGCTGCTCAGCAGCCTGCCGCCAGTGCTGAAGGCGGTATTGGGCATCGGCATCTTCCTGGTCAACTATCTGTGCGGCCTGGCCTGCCTGACCTCCACCTCGCGCATGATGTATGCCTTTGCCCGTGATGGCGGCCTGCCCTTCTCGCACCAGCTCAAACAGGTCCATGCCGTACACCGCACACCAGGCCTGGCCATCTGGGTCAGCGCCATCCTGGCCATTGTCGCCACCTTGTATGGCGATGCCTTTACTGTGCTGTCGGCTGGCTCCGCCGTATTCCTGTACATTTCCTACATCCTGCCCACCACGGCCGGCCTGTTTGCCGAAGGCAAAAGCTGGACCCACAAAGGCCCCTTCAGCCTGGGCGCTGCCTCCAAGCCGATTGCCGTGCTGGCCACCATCGGTGGTGCCATCCTGGCGTTTGTCGGTGTACAGCCACCCAATCAAAAGGTGCTCTATCTGATCATCGCCCTGCTGGTGGTCTTGCTGTTCTTCTGGTTTGTGCTGGGAGTACGCAAGCAATTCAAGGGGCCACCGGTCGGTGAACGTATCCAGAAACACCAGGCGCATATCCGTGAGATCGAGAATGCGCTGGACAAGACTGCCTGATCCTGATGTCAGCAAGAACAACGGCCATGTCCTGCATGGCCGTTTTCTTTGGGATGTGCTGCTGCGAAATTACCCGTCCGCTCCGAGGCAAGCGGCTTGCCCGCTGCCAGAAAATACTTAATGATGCTGTCTGGTTTACCTTGAGAACATCGCCATGATTGTGACCCCGGAACAACTGGCGGCCTTTACCGCCGCAGCCATGCTGATCACCCTTTCCCCCGGCCCGGATAATCTGATGGTACTGAGCCTGGGCATTGCCAAAGGGCGACGCCAGGGCATGGCCTTCGGCCTGGGCTGTGCGCTGGGCTGCCTGACGCATACCGTCTTGGCAGCCATCGGCGTCAGCGCACTGATCGCCGCCTCGCCTATGGCATTCGGCCTGCTGAAAACAGCCGGCGGCCTCTATCTGGTGTATCTGGGCTGGCAAGCCATTCGCAGCCATGGCAGCCATCTGCAGGCGGCCAATGGCGCGCCGGACCATACCCCACTGATGGCACACTTTCGCAAAGGCCTGCTGGCCAATGCCATCAACCCCAAGGTCGTGTTGTTTTTCCTGGCTTTCCTGCCACAGTTCGTCAGTCCGGCGCAGGGCCACAGTGGCTGGCAGACGGCCATTCTGGGGCTGATCTTTACCGCGCAGGCTGCACTGCTGTTTGGCAGCCTGGGTTATTTCGCCGGTGCCATCGGCAGTTGGCTTAACCGCACCCCCAAGGCCAGCCAGTGGCTGGACCGCATTGCCGGCAGCGTATTCATCGCGCTGGGCCTGCGGCTGATGCTGGCACCGTCGCGCTAGTCGACCGGCCATACTGCGCACCATGCAAAACGGGTTGGCCTTGGCCAACCCGTTTATGTATTTTCCAAGCTGCTTACTTCAGCACCAGAAATTCCACCAGCACGTTCTTGAAGATAAAGCCGAACACACCGAAACCCAGCACCAGGAACAGAATCGCCGTTCCCATCTTGCCGGCCTGCGATTTCTTGCCAAGGTCCCAGATGATGAAACCCATGAAAATGATCAGCCCTGACAGACACACGGCCATGGAAATATCGGTAAATTGATCTTCAGACACCCAGACATTCCTTCATTGTTGCGGCTGCTCAGTACAGCCGGCGCTTGAATCGGCGCCGCTGCCACCGGGCCATCCCGGACGAAGCCACTACGATACGCCGCATCCCTTGCCGGCTCAACTTTTACGCAGATGACAAGAGTGGGCCGCCAACGAAAAAGCCGCCCGCAGGCGGCTGTTTCAGCAGACGGACAATCAGCCGCGCTTGAGCTTGGCGTTGGCCGCAATCCGCATGCGCAAGGCATTCAGACGGATAAAGCCGGCTGCATCAGCGTGGTTGTAAGCGCCACCGTCTTCGTCGAAGGTGGCGATGTTCGGATCGAACAGCGAATCGGTCTTGGATTCGCGGCCCACCACGATAACATTACCCTTGTACAGCTTCAGGCGTACCCAGCCATTGACGGTAGCTTGCGAAGCATCAATCAGGCCTTGCAGCATCTGACGCTCCGGGCTCCACCAGTAACCGGTGTAAACCAGCTGGGCATACTTCGGCATCAGCTCATCCTTCAGGTGGGCCACTTCGCGGTCCAGCGTGATGGATTCGATGGCACGGTGCGCCTTCAGCATGATGGTACCGCCCGGGGTTTCGTAGCAGCCACGGGACTTCATGCCCACGTAACGGTTTTCCACGATGTCCAGACGGCCAATGCCATGCTTGCCGCCCAGGCGGTTCAGCTCGGTCAGTACCTGGGCCGGGGTCATGGCCACGCCATTGATGGCAGTGATATCACCCTTCTCGTAGCTCAGCTCGATGTATTCGGCCTGATCCGGTGCATTCTCCGGGCTGACAGTCCACAGCCACATATCTTCTTCCGGCTCCGCTGCCGGGTTTTCCAGCACGGTGCCTTCATAGGAGATGTGCAGCAGGTTGGCATCCATAGAGTACGGGCTGCCACCGTTTTTCTTCTTGCTGATGTCGATACCATGGGTTTCGGCATAAGCCAGCAGCTTTTCACGGGACAGCAGGTCCCACTCGCGCCACGGGGCAATCACCTTGACGTCCGGCTTCAGGGCGTAATAGCCCAGCTCGAAACGCACTTGGTCGTTACCCTTGCCAGTAGCACCGTGGGATACGGCGTCGCCACCTACAGCATTGGCGATTTCGATCTGGCGCTTGGCGATCAGCGGACGAGCGATGGAAGTACCCAGCAGGTATTCACCTTCGTAGATGGCGTTGGCGCGGAACATCGGATAGACATAATCGCGCACGAATTCTTCGCGCAGGTCTTCGATGAAGATGTTTTCCGGCTTGATGCCCAGGGAAACGGCCTTCTTGCGTGCCGGTTCCACTTCTTCACCCTGGCCGATGTCGGCGGTGAAGGTCACCACTTCACAGTGGTAAACGTCTTGCAGCCATTTGAGAATAACGGAGGTATCCAGGCCACCGGAGTAGGCCAGTACTACTTTTTTGATGTCAGACATGATGCGTTTTCTTTCCAGCGAATCTAGTGGGTTGTCCTGCCGGCTCAGTTGTACTGATGACCAAGCAGCAGATATTCGATCAGGGCTTTCTGGGCATGCATGCGGTTTTCCGCCTCGTCCCAGACCACGCTCTGTGGGCCGTCAATCACCTCGGCGGTCACTTCCTCGCCGCGATGGGCAGGCAGGCAATGCATGAACAGCGCATCCGGCTTGGCGTGCTTCATCAGCTCGGCATTCACCTGATAGCTGGCAAAAGCGTCCAGC
Organism: Aquitalea sp. FJL05; assembly: GCF_003852595.1. Classification (NCBI taxonomy): domain Bacteria; kingdom Pseudomonadati; phylum Pseudomonadota; class Betaproteobacteria; order Neisseriales; family Chromobacteriaceae; genus Aquitalea; species Aquitalea sp. FJL05. The sequence continues at coordinate 28,346 of NZ_QAJS01000007.1, read as the reverse complement.
CGTGCTGCGCTTTCGGCTTCGTAGCCCATGCTGGTGAACACGTCGGTGGTGACCAGATCGGCACCTTCCACCGCCTTGACGGCACTGTGGGTGGGCTCGAAATGCTCGGGACCGTAATGCTCGCCATCCAGCACGGTCAGCTCATAGCCTACCGGGGTGGCCACCTTCAGCTTGAAACCAAGAATCTTGGCCGCCTGCAACCAGGTGCGACAGACATTGTTGCCGTCACCAATCCAGGCCACGGTCTTGCCCTTGATCGAACCACGATGCTCGATGAAGGTGAAGATGTCGGCCAGAATCTGGCAGGGGTGATATTCATTGGTCAGGCCATTGATGACCGGCACCTTGGAATGCGTGGCCAGTCGCTCGACCAGCGATTGCTCGAAGGTACGAATCATGATGATGTCGCTCATGCGCGACAGCACACGGGCCGTGTCTTCGATGGGTTCGCCGCGCCCCAGCTGCGAGGTCTTGGTGTCCAGGAACATGGCATGACCACCCAGTTGGGCCATGCCCGCTTCAAAGGAGACCCGGGTACGGGTGGAATTCTTCTCGAAGATCATGGACATTACGCGGCCAACCAGCGGCTGATACAGCTCTTTTTCGCTGTGTCGTCGCTTCAGTACCTTGGCACGCTCGAAGATGTGGCGATATTCCTCGTGGTTCAGGTCGCTGAATTGCAGGTAATGTCCTACTGGCTTCATGGGTAAGATTTCCAAAAAAAAAGGCCATCGCGCATAGAACACGGTGTGTGTCTTCATGCGCAATGGCACATTACTACACGCTGGTCTCAAGTCAGTTAACTGGTGTCGCAATCCCGTAGCAAACGGATGCAAAATTTACATATTTGCGACAATTGTTATATTTATCGGAATTTGGCCGTTCTGACAAGCTCTCAGCTGAACAACAATCTGTCAGGCAAATGCGATAACTCCCTATCTTTCAGCACTCTGACATACATTTCCCCACCATCTTCCGCCAAACCATGCGTTTCTATGGACTTTTGTGTCTTTTGCAGACGCGCCAGGTATGACAGGATACTGTCGTCAATCACCTGCCCTGGCACCAAAACCGGGATGCCAGGTGGATAAGGCACAATCTGGTCGCAGCACACCCGGCCATTCAGTTCGGCATTGGGGCGGCCATCATCATCCAGCAAGGGCAGGCGTTCGCCCGCTTCATAAAAGGCATCACGTGGCAGGCAGGCCAGCCGTGAAAAACGCGGAATTTCCGGCATGCGACCCAGCGCACGCGGCGGCCGCTTCTCCTTGGCCAGTCGCAACAGCGCATCGTACAGCCGCGAGACCTTGCTGCGCGTCGTACCCATGGTCAACAGCAAGGTAATGGTGCTGAAAGTCGACTTCTCCACCTGGATGTTGTAGCGCTCGAACAGCGCGTGCTGCAACTCGTCAGTGGTAAACCCGGACTGGGTAATGTCCACCGTCAGCTTGGTCGGATCCAGCCGAATGCCGTCCTCACGAATGTCCTCCGGCAGCAGGTCTTCCAGCTCCAGCACGCGGAATGCGCCAGTGGAGTTGATCTTGTCGCGCAACTCCTCCGCCAGCTTCAAGGTACGGTCGAGCAAGCGATAACCTTCGGTCACCGCCTGCTTGCGCGCGACATCCAGGCTGGCAATCAGGTTGTACTGCGGACTGGTGGAGGTGTGCATATTGAAGTTTTCCCGGAACAGATGCTCGTCAAAGCCGGGATCATTCACGTGAATCATGCTGGCCTGGGAGAAGGCAGACAGAATCTTGTGCGTGCTTTGCGTGACATAGTCGGCACCGGACTCCAGCGCCGTCGGGCGGAAAGCCGGATGGAAACGGGCAAAGCCATACCAAGCCTCGTCCACGATCACCTTGATACCCTTCTCGTGCGCGGCCTCGATGATGGGCACCAGGTCATAGCGCAGACCATCATAGGTGCAGGAGGTCAGAATCAGCACCCGCGCATCCGGATTGGCCTCGATGGCGGCAAAAATGGTGGCTTTGGGCACCGGTCCAAAAATGCCGTACTGACGATTGATGGAGGAATCCAGATACACCGGCAAGGCACCAGACAGAATCACCCCGTGGTGTACCGATTTGTGACAATTGCGATCCAGCAGCAATTTGTCGCCCGGGGCCAGCAGGGTCTGGAAAATCACCTTATTGGAGGTAGAGGTGCCATTGGTGGCGAAATAGGTCTTGCGTGCACCAAAGGCCTTGGCCGCCAGTTTTTGTGATTCGGCAATCACCCCGGTGGGATGCAGCAGGGAGTCCAGCATGGGCACCGAAACCGACAAATCCGCCCGCAGCATGTTCTCGCCGACAAAATCATAAAAATCCCCTACCCACGGGCTGCCCTTGAGCGAATCACCACCGGCATGGCCCGGCGTATGCCAGGAATCCTTGGCCATGCGCACATACTGTTTGAGCTTGTCATAGAAAGGCGTGGCCGATTTTTCTGCCAGCTCGGCCGTCAGGATGCGAAACCAGCCGTTGTAATCGGTCTCGTCACGGTAAAAATAACCATCCACCGCATGACTGGCCAGGCTCTCCACCAGCACTCTTTCATCGTCATCCACCAGCAATACATAGAGCGACAGCTCGGGGCGGAAGTCGCTGATCTGGTTGGCCAGCTGTACCGCCGCCTGACTGATGCCCTTTTCCTGCAACTGCTTGTCAACCAGCACAGCCTGAATGTCGCCATCGCGGCGGATGACATCCATGGCCTCCTTCAGGCGCGCCGCGCCGATAAAGGTCAAACCGTAGGGATTCTCCAGACGCACGGCCACGGCTCCCAGCCCGGCCAGCACATCGGCCTGCCACTTTGCATCATCGCTTACCACCAGAACGCGGCTAACGGGTGTCATGAACTGATTTCTCCTGTGTGTAGAACGCTGCGTACTTTATTGTCTGTCTGTCCATGCGTACGCAATGCAGAGTCGGCATTTTCCAATCAGTCACTATCCGTTTCCCCGGATTTAAGGTGACTTTGCCGAGCACTCTGGCTGAATTGTTTTTTGGCTATCGTATCCACAAGCTGACCGAGCCGTCATTTTGCATAGCAGCATTTGCGCACAGACGAAAATCCGCGACGCTTTAGCACGAATCGGGTGCCCGGCTTGCGGTACAATCGCGCCATGCTGAACGATGCTGAAAAAGACGCCATCCGCGATCACTACCGCACCCTTGCCGACAATCTGCCCGGCTTTCGCCCGCGCGCGGCCCAACGCCGCATGCTGGCGGAAATCGCCAATGCCTTGTCACGCAGTCTGGATAAACAGGGGGATGCCTACCCTAATCGTGAAGGCGAAAGCATCGCCGTGATCGAAGGCCCCACCGGGGTCGGCAAGAGTCTGGCCTACCTGTTGGCCGGCGGGGTGATGGCGCGCTCGCGCGGCAAAAAACTGGTGGTCACCAGCGCCACCGTCGCCCTGCAGGAACAACTGGTCAACCGCGACCTGCCCTTCGTGGTGGAAAACAGCGGCCTGCCGCTGACCTTCGCCCTGGCCAAGGGCCGTGGCCGTTATCTGTGTCCGCAGCGCATTTATGCCCTGACCGCAGAAAACGCCCAGGGCCAGTTGCTGTCCCCCGATCCCATGCTGACGCTGTGGGACCGCAAACCGCAGGCCGGCGAGATTGAAGCCCTGCGTGCCATGGCGGATGAGTTCTATTACCGCCGCTGGAATGGCGACCGTGACACCTGGCAGGAAATCATCGACGACGGCCTGTGGGCACGTGTCACCAATGACCGCCACGGCTGCCTGAAAGCGGCCTGCCCCAACCGTCCGGAATGTCCGTTTTATCTGGCACGCGACACGCTGGAAACCGTCGACGTCATCGTGGCCAACCACGACCTGATGCTGGCTGATGTCTCCATGGGCGGCGGCGTCATCCTGCCGGCACCGGAAGATAGCTACTACTGCATCGACGAGGCACATCATCTGGCCAAGAAAGCCATCAACCAGTTCTCCGCCGAGCATTCGCTGGCGCAGGCGATTGGCTGGCTGGACAAGGTGGCTCCCATTGCCGCACGGGTGGAAACCCTGACCGGAAAATCGGAGATTGCCACCCAGGCCATGGATGCCGCCACCGCATGCGTGGAAACATTGGGCGAATGGCTATGGCTGCTGGGCGGTGAACAAGCCCTGGCTGCCAACAGCGAAAACATGGAGCCCACCTGGCTACTCGAAGACGGCCAGTTGCCAGAAAACCTGCAAACACCAGCCAGTAATATGGCGATTGCCGCCCGCGCCATCTTCAAGCACCTGTCGGCGCTCAACGATGCCCTTACCGAAGCACGCAAGGAAAAAGGCAGCGATACCACGCAGATCGACAAGGCAGCGGCTGATCTGGGCTTTCTGACCGGCCGTGCAGAACAAGTCATGGCCGTGTGGGACCTGTTTGAAAAACAGACCGAAGAATCCGCCCCGCCAATTGCTAAATGGATTACCCGTCGCCTGGAGGGCAAGGGCGACTATATTTTCTCCGCCTCCCCCGTCAGTGCGGCTGCCAGTCTGGCCGCCACCTTGTGGCGCCGCGCCGCCGGTGCGGTGCTGACCTCGGCAACCCTGCGCTCGCTCGGTGCTTTTGATTTGCTGCTGTCGCAAACCGGCCTGAAGTGGCTGCCACAAGTCAGCTGTGTGGCACTGGATTCGCCATTCAACTTCACCGAACAAGGTGAACTGTACCTGCCACCCATGCTGGCCAGTCCGAAAGACCCGCAAGGCCACACCCGCGAAATCGTCGAGTGGCTGCCCAAGCTGGTGGATACCGGCGAGCCGGTCGGCACACTGGTATTGTTCTCCTCGCGCAAGCAAATGCAGGAAGTGGCCAGCCAATTGCCCGATGCACTGCGTGCACAATTGCTGATCCAGGGCGAGATTCCCAAAAGCGTGCTGCTGGAAACCCATCACAGCAGGCTGAAACAAGGTCAGGCTAGCGTGATATTTGGCTTGGACTCCTTCTCGGAAGGTCTGGACCTGCCGGGAGAGAGCTGCGTGCACGTCATCATTGCCAAGCTGCCCTTCGCCATGCCGGACGATCCGGTGGGCAAGACCCTGTCGCGCTGGATTGAAAAACGCGGAGGCAACCCATTTGTGGAGCTGACCGTGCCGGAGGCCTCAATCAAGCTGATTCAGGCGGTGGGCCGACTGATCCGCACCGAGCGCGACTATGGCCGCGTCACCATTCTGGACAACCGCCTGCTGAAACAAAGTTACGGAAAAAAACTACTTGCCTCGCTACCGCCATTCAAGCGCATTTGATTTTCGGGTAAAATTGCGGGTAAACCCGCTATTGCCCTGCATCAAAGACAGTCCAAAACAACAACACTGTCTTTGCTATAGATAAATACAGAGACCACACCTTAAAAGCACACTCCGGTTCATCACCATGATCTGCAATCCATATGAAGTAGTCATCCAGGGGCTTACCTCCGAAGGCCGCACTTTCCGCCCCAGCGACTGGGCAGAGCGCCTGGCCGGCATTCTGGCCTCCTTTGGCGGCGACCAGAAACTGTCCTACCACGCCTATGTTCGCCCCATGCTGCTGGAAGGCGTGCGCTGCGTCGCCGTGGACAAAAAGCTGCAAAAGATCGACCCGCAAGTATTTCAGTTCCTGATGGATTTTGCCAAAGACAATGACCTAAGAATTGTCGATTGCCGCACACTAATCGACGAGGTTTATCCCAATAAGTTTTTAGCATAAAAACAACAGTTAGCTTTTTTCCAGCAGAGCTTTGCATCTTTTCTGCAACATTCGCGTCACATTTTGTGGTTAAACTTCGACAGTACTGAGGTGCTGGACGGCTCAAACATAGAGATTCGCCACAACCAGTACGTATAACGAACATAAAACCCCTGATGGAGCACTGATGATGCAAAAGAAAAGCCTAGCCGCACTGGTTGCAACCCTGTTCGCCGTTCCCTTCGCCGCCCACGCAGATGTAACCATTTATGGTTTCCTGAGCAGTGGCATCGAATCTACCAAGGCCACCGGCGCCACCGCAGGCTCCAGTTCTGATTACAAATCCCGTACACGTGTTGTTGACCACAACTCCCGCATCGGCTTCAAAGGCAGCGAAGATCTGGGCAATGGCACCAAGGCCATCTGGCAAGTCGAAAGCAGCCTGCGTAACTTCGAACAAGGCGGCACCAACGACAAAAACCAGAGCGCAACTTTTGCCACCCGTAACTCCTTTGTAGGGTTGGACAACGCCAATTTCGGTAAGGTACTGGTAGGCCAAAACGACAGCGCGTACAAAACCCTGACCAACATTGGCCTGAACTTGTTTGGCGATACCACTGCTGAAAACAACGGTTCCTCCAGTGTTTACAGCCGTGCTGAAGCACGCCTTACCAACTCTGTTCATTACTTCTCGCCGAACTGGTCTGGCTTCCAACTAGGCGTATCCTACGGCGTTGATGAAACCCGCACGGACAGCGTTGCAACCAATGGCTCGACCGACGCCACTCGTCTGTCGCTGGCTGGCAACTACACCAATGGCGGCCTGCAAGTTGCTGCCGGCTGGGATCGCCAGAATGACAAGGGCGATTACAAGGGCGCGACCCTTTACTCCGGCAAGAACACCAACTTCTACAAATTGGCTACCAGCTACAAATTTGCATCGGGTACTTTCGTAGGTGCCGGTTATGAATTTGGCCGCTTCGATGCCACCACTGGCGGCACCACCCTGAAACAAGACGACTGGACCCTGTCGGTTGGTCAAGATATTGGTGCTGCTACGCTGAAACTGGAATACAGCTCGCTGGGTCGCCTGAAGGGTGCTGCTGCTGGCACTGAAGACGACTACAAGGCGCATCAGTGGGCCCTGGGTGCTGACTACAACCTGTCCAAGTCCACCAAAGTGTTCGGCTACTACACCAAGATCACCAACAAAGCCAAGCAAGCTGCCAACTTTGCCAACAATGCCGTTTACACCTCGGTATCAGGCACCACCGGTACCCTCGCTGCAGGCAACGACCCGCAAGCCTTCGGTGTTGGTCTGAAAGTTGCGTTCTAAGCTGCACACCGCTTAGCAACAAACTGTAAAACGGGCATCCTCAAGGATGCCCGTTTTTTCATCATTTGCTAGAATGGAACATTGCCGCACACACCAAGACCACCACAATGAGCGTTGAACTGAAAACAGCCGCCGATATCGAGAAAATGCGTATCGCCGGCAAGCTGGCCTCCGAAGTACTCGATTACATCACTCCCTTTGTCAAACCGGGCGTAACCACCGAAGCCATCGATAAGCTATGCCATGACTACATGGTCAATGTGCAAGGCTGCATTCCGGCCCCGCTGAACTACGCACCCGATGGCCACAACCCCTACCCCAAATCCATCTGCACCTCGATCAACAGCGTGGTATGCCATGGCATTCCCAATGACAAGCCGCTCAAAAACGGCGACATCATGAACATCGACATCACCGTGATCAAGGACGGCTACCACGGCGACACCAGCCGCATGTTCTTTGTTGGCGAAGTCAGCGAACATGCCCGTCGTCTGTGCAAAATCACCTATGAATGCATGTGGCGCGGTATTGAAAAGGTCAAGCCAGGCGCCACACTGGGTGATATCGGCTATGCCGTACAGCAATACGCCGAAACCAATGGCTATAGCGTGGTACAGGAATTCTGCGGCCATGGTATCGGCAAGCGCTTCCACGAAGAGCCGCAGGTTCTCCACTACGGCCGCCCCGGTACCGGCCTGGAGTTGCAGGCCGGCATGATCTTCACCATCGAACCGATGATCAACCAGGGCAAACGCCACCTGCGCATGATGGGTGACGGCTGGACGGTTGCCACCAAAGACCGCAGCCTGTCCGCGCAATGGGAACACACCATCCTGGTGACCGAAACTGGCTATGAAATACTGACCCAGTCAGCCGGCACACCGGCCAAACCTGCCGCACGCTAGTCCCTGCTCATTCACTGCGCACAGAACACCCGCCACTGGCGGGTGTTTTTCCGTGTAAAAACTGGTAATCATCAACAGATAGCACTATAGTAAGTCGATGATCTGACAGCACTTACATCGGGATTAGCCATGCTGAACATCAATAGCAATCTCGGCGCACTCAACGCCCAAACCCAGCTCGACAAATCACGCAAGAATACCGAGCAGACACTTTCCCAGCTTGCATCCGGCACCCAGTTGAGCAGTGCCGCGGTCAATGCAGCCAATACGGCCCTGTCGCAATCACTTGAAGCACAAGTGCGTGGAGACAACCAAGCCAGCAGCAATGCGCTTGATGGTATTTCCATGGTTCAAACCGCCGACAGTGCGCTAAGTCAACTACAAGACAATAGCCAGCAGCTGCAGGATCTGGCCATTCAGGCCGGCGATGCCGCACTGAGCAGCAGCAACCGACAATCCTTGCAACAGCAAGCCGACCAGCTGACACAAAGCAATTCGGCCATCATCCAGAACACCCAATACAACGGCAGCGCCTTGCTGAGCAGTAATAACGCGCTGCAATTCCAGACAGGCCCCAACGGCGACAGTAGCAACCAGATCAGTGTAAATACCAGCAACCTGAGTGCCAGCCCCTCAAGTGGTGGTCTTCACAGCTACAATGCCAATTTGAATGCCACCGGCACCATCGACCTTTCCAGCCCGGCCAGCGCACTGGCGGCTCAAGGCAATATCCAGACCGATCTGAACACCATCAGCAGCTCGCGCACCCAGCTCGGGGCCAGCAGTAACCAGTTCTCCGCTGCCATCAATAATCTGCAGAACTCATCGCTGAATGCGCAAGCCGCCAACAGTCGCATCAGCGATACCGATTACGCCGCAGCGGCCGCACAGTTGGTACAGCAACAGATACTCGGCCAAGCGGCCATGGCGATTCAGGGCCAGGCCAATATCTCCCAGCGCAGCGCACTCAGCCTGCTCGGCTAACTCTGGCAACTTTATCGCACCGCGGCACTCCAAGTTTCAGTAAACAACCGGCAACAGTACGCACCGGCCCGCACAGGATAGCGCCCGCTATCCTGTGCTTTTTATTGATCAACAAGGAGTAAAACCATGCCAACCCAACCGGCCATTATCGTTTCCAGCCTGGACTATGAAAGGCTGGCCGCCTGGATGGAGCGACTTCCCGCACAGGACAAGACAACCTTGGCGGCTCTGGAAGCAGAACTGGAACGCGCAGAAGTGGTAGAACCGGAAAACATCCCGGCCGGCATCATTACCATGAACAGCACGGCACGGGTACGGATTGAGCAAAGCGGTGAAGAAAAACTGCTGACCCTGGTTTATCCCAATCAGGCCGATGGTACCGCCGGCCACGTATCCATCCTGGCCCCCATCGGCGCAGCCCTGCTGGGACTGGCTGAAGGCCAAAGCATAGACTGGCCCACACTGGCCGGTCAGACCAGGCTGACCGTACTGGAAGTAACCTACCAGCCAGAAGCTGCCGGCGAATTGCATCGCTGAGCGCAGGCAAAAAAACGGCCAGTCCTGTGACTGGCCCTGTTTCTATCTGAACTCCCACTCACCAGCAACGCTGAATCATCTGCGCCAACTTGATCAACTTGCCGTGGAAGAAATGCCCTGCACCCGGGAAAACCAGCACCGGCAAATCCTGCGGCCTGGCCCAGTCAAGTACGGCTGACAGCGGAATGACTTCGTCCTCTTCACCGTGAATCACCAAGGTGTCGTTTGGTACCGCTGGCGTGGGGATTTCATACTTGCCCACTGCCACGCCCATCAGCAGCAATTTGTCAGCTTCAATCACCGCCCGGGTACGGGCTGCCACAAAACCACCAAACGAGAAACCGGCCAATGCCAGCGGCAGATCACCCTGCTCGCTACGGGCATGGGCCACCACCGCCAGCACATCATCCACCTCACCCAGGCCGTGATCATGCAGGCCTTCACTTGCCCCGACACCACGCAGATTGGGGCAATAGCAGACATACCCCAATTGGGATAGCGCCTTGGCGGCCGTCTGCACCACTTTGTTGGTATTGGTCCCGCCTTGCAGTGGGTTGGGATGGCAGATCACGGCGATACCACTGGCCAGCCCCGGTGGCGATACCACGATGGTTTCCAGCGCACCGGCAGGTCCGGCGATGACAAGCTTGTTTTGCGCCTTCAGCATCAGACTTTCAGCCTTTCCACAATGCGGCCAGCCACCATGTGTTCATCGACGATTTCGTCAATATCCTCTCGATCGACAAAGGTGTACCAAGTCTCTTGCGGATAAACCACCATGACCGGCCCCTGATCACAGCGCCCCAGGCAGCCCGCCTTGTTGACACGAATCTTGCCGTCACCCGCCAGGCCCAGCGCCTTTACCTTGTCTTTCATATACGACAGCAACTCACTGGAGCCGTGATTATTGCAACAATCCTCGCCGGCAGCCCGCTGATTGCAGCAGACAAAAACATGCTTGTCGAAAAAACTCATGCGTTTCCTTTCCAAGGTTGGGCAGACCGCTGCCTACACAGCGCACTGCCACCTCACAGCTTAACCATCACTATCGGCCCAGCCACTGATGCCCAGCGTGGCCGCGTTTTCAAACTTTGCATGCTTGCCGACAAAGGCCAGCCGCACGGCACCGGTGGGGCCGTTACGATGCTTACCAATAATCGCCTCAGCCATGCCTTTTACCTCGGCATTTTCCGGGCTGTAGTATTCTTCGCGATACATGAAGATGATGATGTCGGCATCCTGCTCAATGGCACCGGATTCACGCAAGTCGGACATCATCGGTCGCTTGTTGGGGCGCTGTTCCACCGCACGCGACAGCTGCGACAGGGCAATCACCGGTACTTGCAACTCTTTGGCCAGGCCTTTCAGTCCACGCGAAATTTCACCCAACTCCGCCGTACGGTTGTCGCCACGGCCAGAACCCGACATCAGCTGCAAATAGTCGATCACGATCAGGCCCAGCTTGCCGCCATGCTGGCGGGCCAGACGCCGCGCCCGCGCGCGCAGCTCCAGTGCGGTCAATGCCGGCGTTTCGTCGATATACATCGGTGCCTCGGATAGCTTGCCGATAGCGTAGGTGAGCTTTTGCCAGTCTTCGTCGCCCAGCTTGCCGGTACGCAACACATGCTGATCCAGCCGGCCCACCGAGCCCAGCATACGCATCACCAGCTGTGCCCCGCCCATTTCCATGGAGAACACGGCCACGGGTGCCTTGTACTCCACCGCCACATGCTCGGCGATATTCATGGAGAAGGCGGTTTTACCCATGGACGGACGACCAGCCACAATCACCAGGTCTCCCGGCTGCAGGCCGGATGTTTTGGCATCCAGATCGATAAAGCCGGTGGGAATGCCGGTCACTTCGTCCGGATTATCACGGCTGTACAGCATGTCGATACGCTCGACCACTTCCTTCAACAGGCCGGGCATTTCCAGAAAGCCCTGCTTGGACTTGGCCGTCGATTCGGCAATCTGGAACACCTTGCCCTCGGCCTCGTCCAGCAGTTGGGCCGCATCGCGCCCCAGCGGTGCATAGGCCGACTCGGCGATCTCCGCCCCAACCACTGCCAGCTGGCGCATGATGGAGCGCTCACGCACGATTTCGGCATAGCGGCGGATATTGGCGGCGGATGGCGTATTCTGCGCCAGCGTGGCCAGGTAGGACAGGCCACCGATGTCAGCCAGCTCGGCATTCTTGTCCAGCACTTCGGACACCGTCACCACGTCGGCCGGGCGGCCCAGCTCGATCAGGCGGGCAATGTGCTTGAAAATCAGTTTGTGGTCATGGCGATAAAAATCGGCCTCTGATACCACATCGGCAATCTTGTCGAAGGCGCTGTTGTCCAGCATCAGGCCACCCAGCACCGACTGCTCTGCTTCAGTGGAGTGCGGCGGGGTGCGCAAGGACGCCATGGCGCCGTCAAAATTTTCGTACTGTTCGGTCATGGAGACTCAATGAAATGTGCTACAGGCAACAGCAGGGAATCAGGTGGCAATTCTAGCAGTTTTTACCCGCCACATAGCCGGATGACCACGCCCACTGAAAGTTATATCCCCCCAGCCAGCCGGTGACATCCACCACCTCGCCGATAAAATACAAACCAGGAACCGCGCGCGCCTCCATGGTCTTGGAGGACAGAGCCTTGGTCGATACGCCACCGCGCGTGACTTCTGCCTTCTTGTAACCCTGGGTGCCGTTAGGCTTGATGCGCCAGTGGTGTAGCTGCTCGGCCAGTTGCACGCGCTTCTTGGGTGTCAGCTCTTTCAGCCGTACATGGCAGCCCTGCCGCGCCAGCCAGGCCTCGGCAAAGCGCTTGGGCCAGCCCAACTCCGCTAACGCATTGCTGAGCAGCTGCTCGCTACCCTGCCGCTCCTCCAGAAAAGCCAGTCCATCGCAATCGGGCAACAGGTTGATCACCACATCCATGCCGGGTTCCCAATACGAGGAAATCTGCAAGATGACCGGACCTGAGAGCCCCTTATGGGTAAACAGCACCTGCTCACGGAAGCGGCCCTTGCCAGCACGCACTTCCACATCCAGCGACACCCCGGCCAGGGGAGCAAAGGCTTCGGCATCTTCCACATGAAAAGTCAGCGGCACCAAGGCCGGGCTCAGGCTGGTTACCGGCAAGCCGAACTGCTCGGCAATGCGATAGCCCAGTGGCGAAGCACCAATCTGCGGGATGGATAAACCACCGGTAGCCACCACCAGTGAACGCGCTTCAAAGCAGCCCAGCGAGGTATCCAGCACAAAGCCACCAGTCATCCCTGCGCTCACCGCCGTCACGGTGACACCCATGTGACGCTCCACCCCGCCCTGACGGCACTCGGCATCCAGCATGTCGATGATTTGCTGGCTGGAGTCATCACAAAATAGCTGACCCAGCTTTTTCTCGTGGTAGGCAATACCGTGTTTTTCCACCATTACCAGAAAATCACGCGGGCCAAACTGTGCCAGCGCAGAGCGGCAGAAATGGGCATTTTCTGACAGATAGCAATCGGGCCGGGCCGCATTATTGGTGAAGTTGCAGCGCCCACCGCCAGAGATACGGATTTTCTCCGCCAGCTTTTGGGCATGATCCAGCAGCAGAACCTGCCGTCCATTCTGGCCGGCGACAGCAGCACACATCATGCCGGCAGCCCCGGCTCCCAGTACGATGACGTCAAATGACTTATTCATTTTCTTACTTTACTTATTTAGTCAACTATTGGCGATTAACAGGCGATTCCAGTACACTTGGGCATACAGCATTCCGCTAGATTCGGCTTACGCAATTCTGCAAGCCCAATTCTCAACAAGGAGAGCATGATGGAACACAAACTGCCGGAACTGCCATACGCACTGGATGCGCTGGCCCCCCACATCTCCAAGGAAACTCTGGAATTCCACTACGGCAAGCATCATCAGACCTACATTACCAACCTGAACAACCTGATCAAGGGTAGCGAGTTCGAAAACGCTTCGCTGGAAGAAATCGTCAAGAAATCCTCCGGTGGCATTTTCAATAACGCTGCTCAGGTGTGGAACCACACTTTCTACTGGTTCGGCCTGGCTCCCAATGCCGGTGGCGAACCGACCGGCGCACTGGCTGATGCCATCAACGCCAAATGGGGTTCCTTCGAAGAATTCAAGAAGGCCTTTACCCAGACTGCCGTTGGCACCTTTGGCTCCGGCTGGGCCTGGCTGGTCAAGAACAGCGATGGCTCGCTCGACCTGGTTTCCACCAGCAATGCCGCCACCCCGCTGACCACCGACAAAACCCCGCTGCTGACCTGTGATGTATGGGAACACGCCTACTACATCGACTACCGCAATAGCCGTCCGAACTACCTGGACAGCTTCTGGAAGCTGGTGAACTGGGATTTTGCTGCCAAGAACTTCGCTGCCTAAGCAGACTTGAGTTCCAAGCAAGGGCCTTACGGCCCTTTTTTATTGCCCCCGGCACGGTCGGGGCAAACAAAAAAAGCCGACCATAAGGTCGGCTTTTTCGTAAGCCTGTTACTGCTCGCTCTGATCATTCAGCTGTTGCTTACCCAGCTTGATCGGATACTTCTGGCGCAAGGTTTCCAGATAACTGCCCAACTGATTGCGGGCGGTCATCTGTTCCATCGCCGCAGCCAACTGGGTGCGTTCTGCATCACTCACAGCAGCCCCAGCAGCGACACTGGCAATCTGGTAGATGGCATAGTCACCGTTATCATGCTTGCTACCGGCAAACGCAGGCAGCGTGCTAGCAGCGGCTGCAAACACTGCCCGCACATCGGCAGTCGGCATCCCACCCGGATTACGGCGGGACACAGCCTGCAGCTCACCCCACTTGGGCGCATCCACTGCCTTGCCGGCCTTCAGTTGAGCCAGCAAAGCCTGCCCCTGCTTTTCCGCGAGCTTGGCACCTTCGGTCGCAATCAGTTCAGCCTTGATCAGCTCACGAACCTCAGCCAGCGCTTGCTGACGTGCCGGCTGGTGATCAGCCACACGCACCACCAACAGGTTGCCACCACCAACATCTACTGGCTCGCTATTGTGCTTCTTCTTCAGCACATCATCACTGAAAGCTGCATCCAGCACCTTGGCATTGGCCAATACCGGATCGGCAGATTTCTTGTCACGAGACAGCCAGTCAGAGTGTTTGACCTCAAGCTTCAGAGCATCTTGCACACCCTTGAGCGAGTCCGCTTGCTGGTAAGCCACTTCGGCCAGCTTGTCCGACATGCTGCGCAACTGGCCAGCAGCCTTCTGCTGCTTGAGCTTGGCTTCAACCGCAGTTCTCACCGCAGCAAAATCAGGCTGCTTGACCTCATCCAGCTTGATGATGTGATAACCGAATTCAGTTTCCACCACTTCGCTGATCTTGCCCGGTTGCATGCGGAATACCACATCATCAAACGGCTTCACCATCACACCATGGGCGAAGAAACCCAGATCGCCACCATTGGCAGCGGAGCCGGGGTCTTGCGAGCGGGTTTTGGCCAGCTCGGCAAACTTGCCGGGATCCGCACGCAATTGCTTGAGCAAGGCGTCAGCTTCTGCCTTGACCTTGGCCTTGTCTGCCGGCTTGGCATCCTTGGGGACAGTCAGCAGGATGTGTGAGGCACGGCGCTCTTCGCCTGACAGATCAGCCTTGTGCTGTTCGTAATACTGCTTGACCTCGGCATCACTCACCGTCAATCCCGCAGCCACAGCTTGCGGCGACAGCAACACGTAGTCGAGCTTGACCGCCTCGGCACTGCGGAAGCGCTTGGCATTGGCATCGTAGAATGCCTGCAGCGCCTTATCATCCGTCTTAACCTGGGCCGCAAAATCGGCAGGCTTGAGCAGCAGCAAGCGAACCTGGCGCTCTTCTGCCATCAGGCTGCCCAGACGCTCCACCATGCTGCGCGAAACAAACCCGGTGCCGGCAAAGTTATTGATCTGGTTTTGCAACATGATGTCGCGGCTGATCTTGGCTTCAAAAGCCTCCGGCGACATATTGCGCGCGGCAAGGAATTCTTTGTAACGGGAGGCACTGAATTGGCCGTTTTCCTGCAGTTCGGCAATGCCGGCAATGGCCTTGCGCAATTGCTCCGGCGTAACCACGGCACCACCATCATGCGCGGCAGCCAGCAGCAGGTTCTGGCGGATCAGGTCGTCCATGGCTTGCTGACGGGTCGCCGCATCGCTGGGCTGACCTTCCAGGACCCGGTCCAGATCACGTTTGTAGATCTTGGCCGAGCCAACCTTGGCCAGGTAAGGGTCTTCCACGGCGGAGGAGTAGCTACCCACACCAAAGCCGACAAAAGTCAGCGCTACCGCACCCAGAATGACTTGAATGGCAATTTTATTATTCTGAACAAAATCGAACATGGCGATATCGGCGCAAGCCACCCCATTGGTAAAAAAAAAGGTGAACGACTGAATACGTTCACCTTTTCTGTAGATTCTGGCGGAGTGGACGGGACTCGAACCCGCGACCCCCGGCGTGACAGGCCGGTATTCTAACCAACTGAACTACCACTCCAAACTTTGGTGGGCGTTGACGGAGTCGAACCGCCGACATTCTGCTTGTAAGGCAGACGCTCTACCAACTGAGCTAAACGCCCGCTATAAAACCTCGCCGTTATCGCTAACGACAAGGTTGCAAATTATAGCGCGTCTTTCAGTGCTTTGCCAGCACGGAACTTCGGAGAACGTGCAGCCGGGATCTTGATGGTTTCGCCAGTCTTCGGGTTGCGACCGCTGCGTTCAGCGCGCTCGCCAACATAGAATGTACCAAAACCTACCAAAGTCACGGTGTCGCCCTTTTTCAGAGCATCGGTAACAGCGGCAACCATACCATCCAGTGCCTTGGCAGCTGCAGCTTTGGAAATATCGGCTTCAGCGGCGATTGCATCAATCAGTTCAGACTTGTTCACGTAAGTCCCCTTTCGTCGTTCTTCGGTCTACGTAATTCGGATAAAAACCGCTTGCTTTATAGCAAGGCTAAAATCCTTGTGTCAAGCGGCTTCCAGCGGAATATTGCCATTTCGCAAACCCTGCTGGAAAGCGCTAGCGGCCCGGTAAATTCACTACTGCTGCAACATACTGATTTTTAATGCGTCATTACGGATACACCAGCTGCGCCTTCCGGCGCCGGGTGCAACTCGTCCGGCTTGGCTTCTTCAGGCAAAGGCTCCGGCTGACGCTCCAGCGCCAGAGCCAGTACCTCGTCGATCCACTTCACAGGATGAATCTCCAGCTTCTGCTTGATGTTGGTGGGGATATCCACCAGATCCTTGGCATTGCCATGCGGGATAAGCACATGCTTGATCCCGCCGCGATGCGCAGCAAGCAGTTTTTCCTTCAGGCCACCAATCGGCAGAACCTCGCCGCGCAAGGTGATTTCACCCGTCATGGCAACGTCAGAGCGTACCGGAATTCCCGCCAGAACGGAAACTATCGCGGTCGTCATGGCGATACCTGCACTCGGACCATCCTTGGGAGTGGCACCTTCCGGCACATGAATGTGCATGTCATGTTTTTCATGGAAATCAGGTTTGATTCCCAAAGCGCGCGAACGACTGCGCACCACACTCATTGCCGCAGTAATCGACTCCTGCATCACCTCGCCCAGCTGGCCGGTACGGATGATATTGCCCTTGCCTGGCAGCGATACAGCCTCGATGGTCAGCAATTCGCCACCCACCTCGGTCCACGCCAGACCGGTGACCTGGCCAATGCGGTTTTCCTGCTCGGCCACACCATAATCAAAGCGGTGCACACCCAGATACTTGTCCAGGTTCTTGGCATTGACCGTAACCTTGGCAGCCTTGTTCTTGCCCAGCAAGGTACCGGTCACCACTTTGCGGCAGATCTTGGCAATCTCGCGATCCAGGCTGCGCACACCCGCTTCACGGGTGTAATAGCGCACGATGTCGCGCAAGGCCGACTCCTGCAGCACCAGCTCACCTTCCTGCACGCCGTTCGCCTTGATCTGCTTGGGCACCAAGTACTTCAGGGCAATATTGACCTTTTCGTCCTCGGTATAACCAGCCAGGCGAATGATTTCCATCCGGTCCAGCAGAGCGTGCGGAATGTTCAGCGAATTGGCGGTAGCCACGAACATGACATCCGACAAGTCGTACTCAACCTCGGCGTAGTGATCGACAAAGGAGTGATTCTGCTCCGGATCCAGCACTTCCAGCAAGGCGGATGAAGGGTCGCCACGGAAATCGGCCCCCATCTTGTCTACCTCATCCAACAGGAACAGCGGATTCTTCACGCCGACCTTGCTCATGTTCTGCAATACCTTGCCGGGCATGGAGCCAATATAGGTACGGCGATGACCACGAATTTCCGACTCATCACGCACGCCACCGAGCGCCATGCGCACAAACTTGCGGTTGGTGGCACGGGCAATCGACTGCCCCAGCGAGGTCTTGCCCACGCCCGGCGGGCCTACCAGGCAGAGAATAGGCGCTTTGAGCTTGTCAACGCGCTGCTGCACTGCCAGATATTCGAGAATGCGCTCCTTGACCTTTTCCAGGCCAAAGTGATCCTCATCCAGTACAGCCTCGGCATTACCGACATCCTTGTTGATCTTGGTCTTCTTCTTCCAAGGCAGTTCCAGCAAGGTGTCGATGTAGTTGCGCACCACAGTGGCTTCAGCCGACATCGGCGACATCATCTTGAGCTTTTTCAGCTCGGCACTGACCTTGTCCTTGGCTTCCTTGGGCATGCCAGCCAGGCGGATTTTCTTTTCCAGCTCGTCCAGGTCACTGACTTCATCAATGTCACCCAGTTCTTTCTGGATGGCCTTGACCTGCTCGTTCAGGTAATACTCGCGCTGGCTCTTTTCCATCTGGCGCTTGACGCGGCCACGGATGCGCTTTTCTACCTGCAGAATGTCGATCTCACCCTCCAGCTGGGACAGCAGGTGTTCCAGACGCGCACGCACGTCGAACATCTCCAGCACCTCCTGCTTTTGCTCCAGCTTGAGCGGCAGATGAGCCACGATCGTGTCGGCCATGCGACCGGCACGCTCGATACCCGCCAGCGAGGTCATAACCTCCGGCGGAATTTTCTTGTTGAGTTTGACGTATTGCTCAAACTGCGCCAGCAGGGCACGGCGCATGGCTTCGGACTCGGTGGAGTCTTCGCCATCCGCGGCCAACGGGGTAATGGTGCCGACAAAGCAGCCACCATCTTCAGCTACCTGGCTGATCAGCGCGCGCTGACGCCCCTCGACCAGGACCTTGACCGTACCATCAGGCAGCTTGAGCATTTGCAGGACAGAGGCGATGGTACCGATGCCATAAAGATCGTCAGCCTCAGGCTCATCCTTGGAGGCCGAACGCTGAGCGACCAGCAGCACCTGCTTGCCTTCATCCATGGCGCTTTCCAGCGCGCGGATCGATTTGGCTCTTCCAACAAACAGCGGAATGACCATATGGGGGAAAACAACCACATCCCGGAGCGGGAGCAAGGGCAATGTGGTTTCTTCGCGGAGTTCTGCGGGTTGGGGCATATCACCTAACCTTGCGTACGTGAAACAATGCATGAAAGATGGGGCATGCACGCTGAAAATCAACACCCCATACTAAATCAGTTTGGCGACAACACAAAAGAAAAACCGCCCATGACGGGCGGTTTTCCATCACAGCTGAAAAGCTCAGGCAGACTGGACTTCGTCACCCTTGTCGCGATAGATGAACAAAGGCTTCTCACCTTTTTCGATAACCTTTTCATCTACCACTACTTTTTCAACATTTTCCATGGACGGCAGTTCGTACATGGTATCGAGCAGCACGCGCTCGAGAATCGAACGCAGACCACGTGCACCGGTCTTGCGAATCAGCGCCTGCTTGGCGATCACCCGCAAGGCTGACGGACGCACTTCCAGCTCAACCGACTCCATCTGGAACAGACGCTGGTATTGCTTGATCAGCGCATTCTTCGGCTGAGTCAGGATAGTGACCATCGCCTCTTCATCCAGCTCTTCCAGCGTAGCCACTACCGGCAGACGGCCGATCAGCTCTGGAATCAGGCCAAAACGGATGAGATCTTCCGGTTCGGCCTCCTTGAACAGCGCCGAGGTCGACTTGCTGTCGTCGCGCGAGCTGACTTCCGCACCAAAACCAATACCGCCCTTTTCCGAGCGACGACGGATGATCTTTTCCAGACCATCGAATGCACCACCGCAGATGAACAGGATATTGGTGGTATCAACCTGGATAAATTCCTGGTTGGGGTGCTTGCGCCCACCTTGCGGCGGGATGGAAGCCACCGTACCCTCGATCAGCTTGAGCAATGCCTGCTGCACACCTTCGCCCGACACGTCACGCGTGATGGACGGGTTTTCCGATTTGCGCGAAATCTTGTCGATTTCATCGATGTAGACAATGCCACGCTGGGCTTTTTCTACATCGTAGTCGCACTTCTGCAGCAGCTTCTGGATGATGTGCTCGACATCCTCCCCCACATAACCGGCTTCGGTCAGCGTGGTGGCGTCAGCAATCACAAACGGCACATCCAGCAGTCGCGCCAGCGATTGCGCCAGCAGGGTCTTGCCAGAACCGGTAGGACCTACCAGCAGGATGTTGCTCTTGGCCAGCTCGACTTCGTCCTTGTCGCCCGCCGGGGTGTACAGCCGCTTGTAGTGGTTGTACACGGCAACGGACAGCGTCTTCTTGGCAAAATCCTGGCCAATGATGTACTGATCCAGATCCGCGCGGATTTCCTGCGGAGTGGGCAGTGCGGTGGCAGTGCCGGCGGCATCACCGATTTCGCCAACCACCTTTTCCAGTTCTTCACGAATGATGTCATTGCACAGCTCGACGCATTCATTGCAGATGAATACCTGGGGACCGGCGATCAGACGCTGGACTTCATGCTGGCTCTTGCCGCAGAAAGAGCAATACAGAAGTTTTTCGTTGCTGTTTTTATCAGCCATTAGCTAGTTCCACTGCTTACGCCGTAACATCCTTGCGGGAGGTCAGCACTTTATCAATCAGACCGTACTCGCGGGCTTCCTCGGCGGACATAAAATTGTCACGCTCGGTATCGGCCTGCAGACGCTCCATGGTCTGGCCGGAATGCTTGGCCAGCAGCTCGTTCATCTTGCCCTTTACCTTCACCAGCTCGCGGGCATGGATTTCGATATCGGTCACCTGGCCGCTCAGACCACCGCCATACAGCAACGGCTGGTGAATCATCACCCGGCTATTGGTCAGGGCAAAGCGCTTGCCATGAGTGCCGGCAGAAAGCAGGAAAGCCCCCATGCTGGCAGCCTGACCGATACACAGCGTGGAAATGTCCGGCTTGATGAAATTCATCGTGTCGTAGATGGACATGCCCGCCGTGATCGAACCACCTGGCGAATTGATGTAGAAGTAGATGTCCTTGTCCGGATTTTCCGACTCGAGGAACAGCATCTGCGCCACAACCAGGTTGGCCGATTCGTCGGTGACGGGCCCTACCAGGAACACGATACGCTCCTTCAGCAGTCGCGAGTAGATGTCATAAGCGCGTTCGCCACGACCACTCTGCTCCACCACCATGGGCACCAGGCCCAGCCCTTGCGGTTCAATCATCGATTTCATCGACCAACTCCGTTTGTGTCGTTATCAGGCGTTGCTACCCATCAGGGCATCAAAGGACAATTCTTCTACTTCAACCTTGGCCTTGGACAGAACAAATTCCACCACATTGTCTTCCAGCACCATGGAGGTCGGGCCTTCCAGACGGTCGGCGCTGGCGTAGTACCAGGTCAGGACTTCTTCCGGATGCTCGTAGCTGTCGGCGAACTCTTCGATCATCGCCTTCACTTGTTCCGGTTTGGCTTCCAGCTTGTTGGATTCAACCACTTCAGCCAGGATCAGACCCAGGGCCACGCGGCGTTCTGCTTGCTGGGCAAACAGCTCCGGCGGGAAGGGCATGTCTTTTACGTTCATGCCGCGTTGCTGCATGTCACGCTGAGCCTGCTCGATCAGGCGGCCGATTTCCAGCTGCACCAAGGCCTTGGGCAGAGTGATTTCGGTGGCATCCAGCAGGGTCTGCATCACGGCTTCCTTGGTGCGAGCCTGCAGACGACGCTTCACTTCGCGCTCGACGTTCTTGCGAATTTCGGCACGCATTTTTTCTACATCGCCATCGGCAATGCCCAGCAGCTTGGCGAACTCTTCGTTCACTTCCGGCAGGGTAGCTTCGGCAACATTCTTCACGGTGATTTCGAAGACGGCGGTTTTGCCGGCAACATCCTTACCATGGTAGTCAGCCGGGAAGGACACTTCCACGTTCTTGACTTCGTCTTCCTTCATGCCGGTCACGCCGGTTTCGAAGTCGGCCAGCATTTGGCCCTGACCCAGCACGAAGGGGAAGTTCTCGGAAGAACCGCCATCAAACAGCACGCCATCGATGCTGCCCTTGAAATCGATGATCACGCGGTCGCCTTCGGCAGCAGCACGCTCAACACGGTTGTAACGGGTACGCTGCTTGCGCAGGATGTCGATGGTCTTGTCGATTTCAACATCAGTCACCGGAGTGGCCGGCTTTTTGACTTCCTTGTCGGCCAGCTCGCCAACCTTGACTTCCGGGTATACCTCGAAAGTGGCTGCGAACTTGAAGTTCTCGACATCACCCTCGGCCGCTACCGGTTCGAAACGCGGGTAGCCGGCAACACGCAGCTTCTGTTCGCTGACTGCGCCGTAGAAGCCTTGCTGAACCTGTTCGCCCAGCACTTCTTCACGCACTTGGGCGCCGTAGTTTGCTTCAACGATTTTCAGCGGAGCCTTGCCCGGGCGGAAACCTTGAATCTTGGCAGTACGTGCCACGCGCTTCAGGCGCTCGGTGACTTGGGCATCAATGGCAGCCATCGGCAGAGCGATGTTCATGCGGCGCTCAAGATTGCTCAACGTTTCCAGTTGTACTTGCATGTTCAATCCTTAACTAGTCATCTGAATACGAGTTCGGCCTTTGCGCGAACATTTCGTATTTTGGAAAACAGGTGAAACCCTTGGGAGGCTTCGGCTCTATATGGGGCCACAAGCCCCGGCTACAAGTGCAAGCCCTGCTGCGCTTACGCAGCAACGATCAGGCCCGCATCCCATTGCGAAAACGCGCAGTATAACATGCACCCTGTTTTTGTATGCAGGCGAATCGCGGCGCAAATGCTTGCCCACACTGGGCTATAGCAATAGCCAGCCATCATCACGGGGACCCCTCGCACTGTCACTGCCAGACCAGTAAACCAAGCCCGGCGACTTTCCGCATTTTTCACTATGCTGAATAAACAGACGATGAATAATCCGGATGAGCCGCCATGGGCCTACCCCATCAATCGATCGCCACCAAGCCGCCCATTGCCCTTGCCATGGCCTGGCAATGGATCACCGCAGGCGTAGACCCCACACTGAGCGGCCCGCTGCGGCGACGGCAGTACATTACCAATGCCGTCCCTGCCTCGGTGCTGCTGATGGTGCTGTTTTACTACCTGCTGTTTCTCACGCTGGGCAATCGCGAACTGGCACACTCATGCCTGGTGGAAATCCCCATCCCCGCCACCGGCATCGCCTGGTTCCGCTGGCGCCAAACTTGTGGCCAGCCTCCCCACTACTGGAAAGCCTGCTTGATCTGCCAAACCACGGTACTGACTGGCATTCTTGGCGGACAGGGCACACTCTTCGGCTCACACTTCTATTTCCTGCTGTTTTTCCTGACCGCGCCCCTCATCGTCCCCATCAATGATCGACGTGGCATGGCCATCGTCTGCGGAATCTGCCTGGGATGGTTTTCCTTGTTCCAGTTCATGCAATGGCCAGCCGCACTCACCGTACAGACGCTCGGCCCCACCATGATCAGCATACTGAATCTGGGAGTACTGCTATCGGGCTCCATCATTCTGTTCATCGCCCTACTGGCGGGTGAACACTTTTCGGATGCACTGGTAAACCGTATCCAGCAAATGGCCAGCACCGATATGCTGACCGGCCTGGCCAACAGACGCGCCTTTTATGCCAGGCTGGCGCAATTGCAGCACCGCCACAGTCTGGACCAGCGCCCATTTTGCCTCGCCATGCTGGATATCGATTTTTTCAAACGCATCAATGATAACTACGGCCACGATGCCGGCGACAAAGTGCTGTGCCACATCGCCAGCCTGCTGCAGCTCAACGTACGTCCGCAGGACCTGGTATGCCGCATTGGCGGTGAAGAGTTCGCCATCCTGCTGCCCGACACTAGCGTGGATCAGGCTTTTATCCTGTGCGAGACCATCCGGAATACGATTGCCGACTCGCCACTACCACACGGAGCCAGTGAACTGCACGCCACGGTCAGCCTGGGGCTGGCGCAGTGGCAGACGGACGACAGTGAACAAACATTTTTAGCCGCCACCGACAAGGCGCTCTATGCTGCCAAACACGCCGGGCGCAATGCCGTTCACCCGCGCCGCCAGACCGCACCCATCATCTAAGGCAGCATGCGACTTGGAACGACAGATATCCGCCTCACAGCCAAGCACCGTCTCCACATCAATCACAAACGCCCTGCTCATATAGCTCAGTCACAACGGGCGATAGCGATCATTTCGGCACTCGCCGGCGTCAGTGCCCCGCCTTGCCAGTCGCCATACCAATCCACTCGCACAAAACCGGCCAACCGCAACTGCTCGGCAATGGCAGCATGCGTCATGAACCGCAAGACACTCTGACTGTGCAGCCGCACATCGGCACGCTGAAAATGGTAGTGAGTATCAAAACTGAGCAACGCCCCATCGAAATCCTGCAGCACATGCCAGACAGCAAGCTGTTCACCATCCGCCAGCTCAACCATGCGGCGCGAATACTCGGGCGTCCACCGCTGCCAGGGCGCACCGACCGGGTTGCGACTTTCAAACATCATTACCCCACCCGGCCGCAAGCGGCGACGCACAGCAAGCAGCGTTTGCAGCACTGCTTCATCCGTCAACAGACACTGAAAGGCATGCCCCGTCATCAGTGCGATATTGAAACGCGTATCAGGTGGCAAGTCGGTCGCCGTGCCACTACGCCAACAGACCTGCCCGGCACCACTACGTGCACGCGCCAGGTCTAGCATTGCCGGCGCCGGATCAATAGCTGTGACGGAATGCCCCAGTTGCGCCAAGCGCAGCGCAAGCACGCCTGTGCCACAACCGATATCAACGACAGCCCTGCTCTCAGGACCAATCCGCTCCGCATAAAACAGATGATCGGCCTCTCCGGCATTCAGCACATCGTATACAGCGATCAGCCGCGGGTCGGTGTACAGCGCATTGACAGTGGACTTGTGCATCGAACTCCGCCTAATTGAGATCAATCACGGGACGAATACGGATACAGACAACGCAGGACAAAACAAGAGGAGTGTGCAGACTATCGCATACCGCATCTGCAGGAGTAAAACGAAGCGGATACACCGCAGGATTGCCAGAGAAAAAACTGAGTTGTGGTGCGAGCGGAGAGACTCGAACTCTCACGCCTTGCGGCGCTGGAACCTAAATCCAGTGCGTCTACCAATTCCGCCACGCTCGCCCACCAGCAGCACTCGAAAGCACCGCGAAAGAGGCCGCAAATATACCTCAGGATTCCCTGCGGTTCAAGCGCCATGTCAAATGAACCATTGTCATGTTTTCATGTCACAATGCAGGCATATTGTTTTGCAACAGCGCAACAAACATCCAAATCAAGAGAGGGCAGCATGCAACCGGACCTGCACAATACCTACCAGACCAGCACGACCAGCGGCCTACGCAACAAGGTTCTGCGCAATACCTATGCGCTGCTGGGCCTTTCGATGATCCCCACTGTCATGGGTGCCCTGATTGGCACGCATCTCAATTTCGCCTTCATGGCAGCCAGCCCGATCATGGGCATGCTAGCCATCATGGCGGTATTTTACGGCCTGGTTTTTGCCATCGAGAAAAACCGCAATAACTCGCTGGGCGTGTTCCTGATGCTGGGCTTTACCTTCATGATGGGCCTGCTGCTGGGCCCCTTGCTGCAATTCGCACTGCGTTTCAGCAATGGCGGCCAGCTGATCATGACTGCCGGCGCAGCCACTTCGCTGGTTTTTGTCGTCATGGCCGGCATTGCCAGCACCACCAAGCGCGATCTGTCCGCACTGGGTAGCTTCCTTACCATCGGCGCCATCGTGCTGATGGTCGCCGTGGTGGCCAACATCTTCCTGCAAATGCCGGGCATGCAGCTGGCCATTGCCGCAGCTTTTGCCTTGTTCAGCTCGCTGATGATTCTGTGGCAGGTCAAGGTGGTCGTGGATGGCGGCGAAACCAGCTACGTATCGGCCGCACTGTCGATCTACATCAGCATTTACAATCTGTTTACCAGCTTGCTGCAGTTGCTGATGGCTTTCAGCGGCGAACGTGACTGAACCTGAGTACCCCAGCAAAAAGCGCCTCTTCATCGAGGCGCTTTTTTTAATCGTTCAATCCAGGCTGCCATTCCGGCCAATAGCCGTCAGGACTGAAACAATCACTGGCCACCGCCACACCGGGCAGGGCCAGCAAGCGATCATCCGCGGCATACAGCAAGGGCCATTGCCGCCGCAGCAAGGGTGGAATACCCGCCTCCTGCAACAGCTTCTTAACCGACTTGTGCCCCACCGCCTGTTGCAACACCTCACCACCCAAGCGCGGACGCAATTGCAAATCGCCAGCAAGTGACTGCAAAGTCAAACCACCCCGCTGTACCCAGCGCAAACTGCCACCCCACCCAGGCTGGCGGCACACTGGCTGCGCCGGATCAAACCGCAATGCACATGCCGACTGAGGCGGTAGCACCGGCACCGCATGCAGCTGTTGGCGATAACGCACCACGGCCAGCTCCGGCAATTGCAAACAGGGCTGACTGGCAGCCGCCGCCATATGCAATTGACGCAAAAATTCCTGCAGCTGCTCTGGTGCCACTTGCGATTGCCCCAGACGGCGCAACCAAGCCATCAGCAAAAACCCCTGGCGCACAGGCGACAGCGACAGCACACGCGCCACATCCAGCGCAGCACCTGTCGCGCAACTGGCCAAATCTGCGGCTGCCACCTCATCCACCAACTGCGATGCCTGCGCCATATGCCAGGCACTGCGACCAAGCTGTTGCCGATAAGACGGAACATGCTGCTGCAGTAGCGGCATGATGCGGTGCCGCAATAAATTACGGCGGTAGGCAATGTCCGCATTGCTGTCATCATCAACCCAACTCAACCCCTGCTCCGCGGCGTACTGCTCCAGCTGCTGCCGGGTAAAACCAAGC
Source organism: Aquitalea sp. FJL05 (assembly GCF_003852595.1). Taxonomy (NCBI): domain Bacteria; kingdom Pseudomonadati; phylum Pseudomonadota; class Betaproteobacteria; order Neisseriales; family Chromobacteriaceae; genus Aquitalea; species Aquitalea sp. FJL05. The sequence goes on along the minus strand of NZ_QAJS01000007.1, from coordinate 1,677 downwards.
AATGGTCGCCACAGCTGCAGCTGCTCCAGCCTGCGCAATGCCGGCATTCCCGACAGCGCACGCACTCCGCCGCCACGCAGTAGCTGCAATAGCACGGTTTCGGATTGATCATCCAGGTGGTGCGCCAGCACCAGCACCTCGGCCGCCGACTGGGCATACACCTCATAACGCTGTTGCCTAGCCCGTGCCTCCAGGCTCTCCCCTGCAGCACAACGGACAGCAACCCGCGCCACACGCAGGGGGACATCCAACTGTCGGCACACTTCCTGACAGTGCAGAACCCAGTCATCTGCCGCCGTATTCAGGCCATGATGTACATGCACCGCCGACAGCCGCAACTGCGGCCGGTACTGGCGCGCGCGCGCCAACAGCGAGAGCAGCACCATGGAGTCGAGCCCACCACTCAGTCCAAGCTCAAAAGCACAAAGGCCGGACAAATTGTCCGGCCAGTGGGCTAACAGGGCTTTCAGCAGATCAGGCTGCATCTTCCTTGTAACGTCCATAACTCATCAAACGCTCGAAACGCTCTTTCAGCAGCACCTCGATCGGACGATTGGCAAAATCCTTCAACTGCTCCTGCAACATGCGCTTCATGGCATTCATCATCTGCGCATGATCGCGATGTGCACCACCAACCGGCTCGCTCACCACGCGGTCAATCAGACCGAGGGTTTTCAGACGATTGGCCGTGATGCCCAGCGCCTCGGCCGCTTCGGATGCACGCTCGGCGGTTTTCCACAAAATGGAAGCACAGCCTTCGGGCGAAATCACCGAATAGGTAGAGTACTGCAGCATATTGACCTGATCGCCCACGGCAATAGCCAGCGCGCCGCCGGAACCACCTTCACCGATAATGGTGCAGATAATGGGCACACGCAGTCTTGCCATCTCGTAGAGATTACGACCAATGGCTTCGGACTGGCCGCGCTCTTCTGCACCAATACCGGGATAAGCACCCGGGGTATCGACAAAAGTCATGATCGGGATGCCGAACTTTTCGGCCAGCTTCATCAGGCGCAGGGCCTTGCGATAGCCTTCCGGGCGCGGCATACCGAAATTGCGGTAGATCTTTTCCTTGGTATCACGGCCCTTCTGATGGCCAATCACCATCACGGACTGGCCATTGAAACGCGCCAAGCCACCCACGATTGCCGGGTCGTCGGCAAAGGATCGATCACCATGCAGCTCTTCGAAATCAGTGAAGATGCTGCGCAGGTAGTCCAATGTATAAGGACGCTGCGGGTGGCGAGCCACCTGGGAGATCTGCGAGGGGGACAGTTTGGCATATAGAGTCTTGGTCAGTTCCAGACTCTTCTTTTGCAGGCGTGCGATTTCTTCGGAGATATCCAGTACGGAGTCATCCTGCACGAAACGCAGCTCTTCTATCTTGTTCTCGAGCTCGGCAATCGGCTGCTCAAAATCGAGAAAGGTCGGCTTCATTATTCACATCATCCGATTAAGCGAATCGGGCAATCATACATGAGTGCAAAAGAATCCGTCACGCCCCTGTCTGACAAAATTCAATCAGCATGAACTGCCGATTTGAGATTTGCCCGTTTTATGCAAAAAAATGAAACCTACCCCTTGCGCTGAAAAAAAGGCTGTGCTTTAATTCGCCTCCTCGCTGAGACGCAAACGCAGACAGCGAAAAGGTTTCAGGGCGTTTAGCTCAGTTGG